>JAVRPG010000708.1:0-5396 GCA_032162325.1 Mycobacterium sp.
CGCTGATGTGGTTCGTCCTGCTCTGCACCGCAGGCATCAACATCTTCGGCATCGCCATGCAGGTGCCCTTCGGCAAGGAGATGGGCTTCGCCGGTGGGATCGTGGCGCTCGCGATGAGCCTCAAGGCCATCATCAACGGCACCGGGCGCGGCGTGATCGGCTGGATCTCCGACCTGTACGGGCGGCGGAACACGCTCATCATCGTCTGCGTGGTGCTGGGGCTGTCCCAGTATGCGGTGTTCTTGTCCGGCTCCATCGGCAGCATGCCGCTGTTCCTGCTGGCGTCGATGGTCTCGGGCTTCGGTGGCGGCGCGATCTTCCCGCTATTCGCGGCGATGACCGCCGACTACTTCGGTGAGAACAACAACGCGACCAACTACGGCCTGGTCTACAGCTCGAAGGTCATCTCCGGCCTGGTCGGTGCCGGCATGGGTTCGGTCGTGGTGGACAACTGGGGTTACGGCGCCGCGTTCATGATCGCCGGTTCGGTGGGCGTCACCTGCGCCTTCATCTCGATCTTCCTCCGGCAACCCAAGCTGAAGCAGCACGTGCCGGTGCAGCTTGAGCCGACGGCACCGACGCCGGTCGAGGCCAAGGTACTAGTGGACGATTAGCCGTCCGCGTCGTTTCGCACAGCACCCCGGGTGAGGACTGGTCCCGTTCAGGACCTTCCAAACCCGGGGTGTTTTGCGTGGCAGCCGGCACGGGCCCCTGCCAATCCCCCACCGATATCGAACCGCATATCCGGGTATGCAAGACATGTCCGCCGCAAGGCAGTTTATTGCATACGAAAGTCTGTACCCTGTTATCCGCAGGTAGCCACTTGGACTAAGGAATACGCGATGTCACTTCCCACCCCGAGTCCGCGCAAGCGTGACCAGGCTCCGCAACGCCACACCCTTGCCGACGGAGCCGCGCGCCGGGTGCAGCGCCCCGCGCCCCTGCGCCAGGCCGTCCACGACGCGATCGTCGACCTGATCGTGCAGGGCACCCTGCAGCGGGGCCAGCACCTGGTGGAGAACGAACTGGCCGAGTACCTCGGCGTCAGCCGGCAGCCCGTGCGTGAAGCCCTGCAGCGTTTGCAGACCGACGGCTGGATCGACCTCCGCCCAGCGCAGGGCGCGTTCGTGCACACCCCCTCCGAGGACGAGGTGGACCAGCTTCTCGGCGTCCGCACGGTCCTGGAAACGTACTCGGCTCGGCTCGCCGCCGAGCACGCCACACCCGAGGACGTCAACCGGCTGTGGGAGTTGCAGCAAGACGGGCTGAACGCGCTGGCCGCCAACGACTCGGAGGGGCTCGTTGCGGCCAACGCGGCCCTGCACGCCCACGTCAACGTCGTCGCGGGAAATACCGTGCTGGCCAAGCACATTGGACTCGTCGAACGCAGATGGCGCTGGTACTACCTCCCGATCGCACAGCCTCGCGGCCAGAGCGCCTGGACCGAGCACGCAGAACTGATCAAGGCCATCGCCGCCGGGGACGCCGATCTGGCGAGCAGCATCATGAATCGGCACACGGAGCGCACGCGGCAGGTCTACAGCGAGCAGCGGCTGGCCAAGTCCGACGAGTAGCGGGTCGATTCAGCAGCGCAGCGGCTCGCCGGACGGGATTCGCTCGACCGCGGAATAGACGTTCATCGACGATCCGCGCAGGAAACCGATCAACGTCAATCCCATTTCTCTTGCCAGATCAACGGCGAGTGACGACGGCGCGGACACCGCGGCCAGCGCGGGGATCCCTGCCATCACTGCCTTCTGCACCAGTTCGAAGGACGCCCGGCCGCTGACCATCAACGTGGTGCCGGTCAGCGGCAGTCGCCCCTCATCGAGCGCCCACCCGACGACCTTGTCCACCGCGTTGTGGCGGCCGACGTCTTCCCGAACGCACCACAAGTCGCCGCTCGCGTCGAAGAGGCCGGCCGCGTGCAGCCCGCCCGTTCGATCGAAGACCCGCTGAGCGGCCCTGAGTTTCTCCGGCAGGGTGGCGATCGTTGCGGCGTTGAGTCGCAACGGATCACGGTCGACACGCCACTTGCTGATGGTGCGCACCGCCTCGAGGCTGGCCTTGCCGCACAAGCCACACGATGACGTCGTGTAGAAATTGCGCTCGACCGACACGTCAGGCAGTGGAACACCGTCGGCGAGGAGAACGTCGAGCACGTTGTATGTGTTGCCGCCATCAGCGGTCGCTCCCGCGCAGTACCGGATCGCGGCGATGTCCGAGCCGGCGGCCACCACGCCCTCGCTGACGAGAAAACCGCGGGCAAGGTCGAAATCGTTGCCCGGAGTCCGCATCGTCACCGTGAGCGGACGGCCGGCCACCCGGATCTCCAGAGGTTCCTCCGCGGCGAGAGAATCCGGGCGGGCCGTCGCAACCCCGTCGACCATGCGCACGATTCGATATCTGTTGGTTACGCGTCCCACATTGACACTCCCTCTCTTGTGGCCGCCCAATCGAAACGCTGGACAAGTGATGCACGTCATAGTTATGCTAGTCGCATACTGTATGCAATCATACGGAGGCGAACATGGCCAGCAACAGTCACGGAGTCGCAGTCGCCGAAGTCCGGGATCTCCACGGGCGGTCCTATCGGGTCGGCGAGCGGCCGCACGACATCATCGGCCACTCCCGCAGATGGATGCTTTGGCTCTCGTGGGCGGCCATGGCGGGGATCGGCGTGCTGCAGTATGGCTACGGCGTTGCCGTCACCGCCCTGCACACAACCAACGGATCGAGTGCGACGGGCGCGCTGTGGGTGCTCGCCCTCTGGGTGGTGTTCCAGGCGGGTGCGGCAGCGCCCACGGCCGCGTTGAGCCATCGCTTTGCACTCGCTCCGGCGCGCGCAGTGCTCGTCGGCGCCTTCTTGTGTGCGGCCGGCCCCCTGACCCTCGCCTACACCAACAGCCTGGCGCTCGCGGTGCTGGGTTACTCCGTGTTGTGCGGCACGGGTGCCGGAATCGTTTACGCCACATGCGCTTCCACCGTCGCGAAGTGGTATCCGGAGGAGCGCGCTGTCCGGGTCGGTTCCGTGACCGGGGCATTCGGCTATGGCGCCGTGCCTTTCATTGCGCTGTTCGCCGCAGTGCTGACACCTGGAAACCGGGCGGAGATCTTCGCAGGGGTGGGGCTGTGTGTCCTTATCGTCGTCGCCGTTTGCGGAGTGCTCTTGCGCGATCCGCCGCCAGGCTGGTGGCCACCGGAGATCGACCCCAAAGTGTGGGCCATCGATAAGCGGGTGAACCGCAGTCTGCGCAACAACGTCCCAGCTGTGCGGCAGTACGAGCCTGGCGAGGCCGTCCGGACACCTGCGTTCGTGGTCATGTACCTCATCCTCGTGTTCGCCGCCGCGGCATCGCTGCTGGCCATCGTGTACGTCCCGTTCGTCGCGATGTCCCACGGTTTTTCGCTCGCCATCGGCGCGTCGGCGGTTGGTCTTCTCGCTGTCGTCAACGGCGCGGGGCGCAGCGTCGCCGGTCGGATCTCCGACCGATTCGGCCGGCGCCAGACGCTGAGCGCCGCGCTTCTGCTCGAGGGCTGCGCGCAGTTGGGGCTCGTCTATTCCGCGTCGATCGGGCAGCCCGCAGCGTTCGTCGTCTTCGCCGCGCTCAGCGGGATGGCGGGCGGCGCCTTCTACCCGCTGTTCGCGAGCCTGGTTGCCGACTATTTCGGCGAGCGAAATGCGGTGCGCAACTTCGGAATGGTGTACAGCGCCAAGCTGTTTGGCGGGATCATCGGCGTCGGGCTGCCCGCATTGCTGGTGGCTTCGCGTGGGCTGACGATGTTGTTCGTCGCCGCAGGCCTGCTCAGCCTGTGCGCGGCCGTCATGACGCGGCTGCTCCATCGCCCCGGATACCCCGCGTTGCACCTGCCGCGGTAACGCCAAAATGCCCTATAATCAAGGAGTTTTGATGCCCACCACTACCGAAGTTGATGAGCTGCACCAGTTGATCGCCGGCCTGCGGGTGTGCGTGACATCGTTGGTGTCGACGTATGGCGACTGCCCGGCGACGCGGCGCATCGTGAACGACGCCGAACGCATTCTCAACGGCATCCACCGGCTCGACATCGACATCGAAGAGCTGGAACTGACGAAAGGGCTCGCCCAACCCACAGCGTCCGGCGAGATGATCCAGATCCCGGATATCCAGTACGACAACGACTTCTGGCGAGACGTCGACCACGAGGGCATCGGTGGACAGAACGGCGCTTGCGCGGGCGTTTCACGCAATGGCAAACGCAGATAGGAAAATCCCATTGCGGAGGACACCGGTCGGCACTCTTCCCTGTGATTGCTGAAGCGGCTTGAGCCAATCCGGAATCGGCAGGCCAGTATTGACTAGCAGCGTCTGTTCTCCCGCAGGTGGCATTGGCCACAGGCGCTTGTCTCGGAAGAGACGAGATTCGGGAGTCTCGAAAGTTGGTCGCAGCTCCATGCGCTCAATTCGCAGCGCGAACACCGACACCATGTCCATTTACGGACGTGTAGCGGGAGTTCGTCGAGCCGGCGTCCGCACGCCGAGCAGGTCTTGCTCGATGCCAGCCACGGTGACACCGGGTGCGTGGTGCGCCCGTAGCGGTCGGCTTTCTCACCGATGATTCGCACGAACGGGCCCCACCCGGCGTCACTGATCGCGCGTGCCAGGCGGCGGTTGGCGATCATGCCTACGATGTTGAGGTCTTCGACGTGGATCACTTGGGTTCTCGATCGGCTCGGGCCTTGCCGCGCTCGCCGGTGGCCTGATCTTGCCGCTCACCGCCTCCGTGAGCCCCGCGGTCGGCGATGGGATCCTCACCTCAGCAGCGTGTCCCGCCGCGCCGGGGTGACCCGCAAAAGCATCTGCCGCCGCGACGACCCACCACCACCGCCAGATACCGAAACCAGCACGTCCTCAAGACGTACCGCGCCTCTTATCCCCTCCCCGGTAGCCCCGCCCGCACGATCACCGTCGAATCGGATGTGCCGTGTCCGGACACGGGCTCGCAGTGTCTGGGCCAGAGTGTCGCAGTGAGCTGCGTGATCCACGGCGACGAAGCGTGTGTCACCTGCACGGATGGTGGCGTCATGGACCCGTCCCTGAAAGGGACGGGCTTGTGGCTTGTCCCTTGCGGTTTCGGGTCTGCCGGTAGGCTTGCTGCTGGCGCCCTAACTGGCTGTCAGGGTAGGCGCTGCGTGTGGGCGCATGACTTCGCCCCAGCGTTGGACACCGCGGGCTGCGATGACAATCGCTGCGTTGTGGTCGGCGTGCCCAACGAAGCCACACCGACCACATTCAAATGCCGCTTGGGAGCGGCGGTTTCGTTTGTCGACCAACCCGCACTTATGGCAGGTTTGGCTGCTGTAGGCCGGGTCGACCGCGACGAACGCCACCCCGCCGGCCTGAGCCTTATAGCCC
>JAVRPG010000709.1:0-5113 GCA_032162325.1 Mycobacterium sp.
TAGCCGACGTAGCCCGGAGGGGCACCGAACAGCCGCGAGGCGGTGAAGCGGTCGTGGAACTCGCCCATGTCGATCTGGATGAGCGCGTCGTCGTCGCCGAACAGGAAGTTGGCCAGCGCCTTGGACAGCTCGGTCTTACCGACACCGGACGGGCCGGCGAAGATGAACGAGCCCGACGGCCGCTTCGGGTCCTTCAGCCCGGCGCGGGTGCGCCGGATCGCCTTCGAGACCGCCGCGACGGCGTCCTCCTGGCCGATGATCCGCTTGTGGACCTCGTCCTCCATGCGCAGCAGCCGAGTGGTTTCCTCCTCGGTCAGCTTGAACACCGGGATGCCGGTCCAGTTGCCAAGCACCTCGGCAATCTCGTTGTCGTCCACCTCGGCCACGACGTCCAGATCACCTGAGCGCCACTGCTTCTCGCGCTCAGCACGCTGAGCGACCAGTTGTTTTTCCTTGTCGCGCAGGCTCGCCGCCTTCTCGAAGTCCTGCGCGTCGATCGCGGACTCCTTCTCCCGGCGCGCTTCGGCGATCTTCTCGTCGAAGTCGCGCAGGTCTGGCGGCGCGGTCATCCGGCGGATCCGCATCCGGGCACCGGCCTCGTCGATCAGGTCAATCGCCTTGTCCGGCAGGAAGCGGTCGTTGATGTAGCGGTCGGCCAGCGTGGCGGCGGCCACGATCGCGCCATCGGTGATGGACACCCGGTGGTGTGCCTCGTAGCGGTCCCGCAGACCCTTGAGGATCGCGATGGTGTGCTCGACCGTCGGCTCGCCGACCTGCACCGGCTGGAACCGGCGCTCAAGCGCGGCGTCCTTCTCGATGTACTTGCGGTATTCGTCGAGCGTCGTGGCGCCGATGGTCTGCAGCTCACCACGGGCCAGCTTCGGCTTGAGGATGCTCGCGGCGTCGATGGCACCCTCGGCGGCACCCGCACCGACCAGGGTGTGCAGCTCGTCGATGAACAGGATGATGTCGCCGCGCGTGTTGATCTCCTTGAGCACCTTCTTCAGGCGTTCCTCGAAGTCACCGCGGTAGCGGCTGCCTGCCACCAGTGAACCCAGGTCAAGCGTGTAGAGCTGCTTGTCCTTCAGCGTCTCGGGAACCTCGCCGTGCACGATGGCCTGTGCCAGGCCCTCGACGACAGCGGTCTTGCCGACGCCGGGCTCGCCGATCAGCACCGGGTTGTTCTTGGTGCGGCGGGAGAGCACCTGCATGACCCGCTCGATTTCCTTCTCGCGGCCGATGACGGGGTCGAGCTTGCCCTCCATCGCGGCGGCGGTCAGGTTGCGGCCGAACTGGTCGAGCACCAGCGAAGTGGAGGGGTTGCCCGCCTCGCCGCCGCGGCCGCCGGTGCCGGCCTCCGCGGTCTCCTTGCCCTGGTAGCCGCTCAGCAGCTGGATGACCTGCTGGCGCACCCGGGTCAGTTCGGCACCCAGTTTCACCAGCACCTGGGCGGCGACGCCCTCACCCTCACGAATCAGGCCGAGCAGAATGTGCTCGGTGCCGATGTAGTTGTGGCCGAGCTGCAGCGCCTCGCGCAGGCTCAGCTCCAGCACCTTCTTGGCGCGCGGGGTGAACGGGATATGGCCTGACGGCGCCTGCTGTCCCTGGCCGATGATCTCCTCGACCTGGCTGCGCACGCCTTCCAGCGAGATGCCCAGCGACTCCAGTGACTTGGCCGCTACGCCCTCGCCCTCGTGAATAAGTCCCAACAGGATGTGCTCGGTGCCGATGTAGTTGTGGTTGAGCATCCGGGCTTCTTCTTGAGCCAGGACGACGACCCTGCGGGCGCGGTCGGTAAATCTCTCAAACATCGGTGGTTACCTGCTCTCCATCAAATAGGTCGGCGCGTTGCGCCGGAGAAGCGCAGTGCACCTACCGTCCACTCTAATGGGCGGTCGCTCCCGCTGCCCCGTTTGGCTGTCTGCTCTCGGCGGACATGTCGGATGAACGCACAGCGCCAACACTCGAGTATCCGGTGCTGTTGACTAGCAACGCCCTGGGCGGCCGAAACGTTTCCCATTCCTGGCGGCGACCAGTTCGCCGCTAGCGAAAGCAGGTGCCAGCGAACCCCACGACGGGCCCGCATTCTGGCAACTGCTTACTACGTTGCCGCGTGGAATGCGTCGATGACGTCGGCGGGGATGCGTCCCCTGGTGGACACGTTGTGTCCGTTGCGACGTGCCCATTCGCGGATCGCGGCGCTTTGTTCGCGATCGATCGCCGCCCGCCCGCGGCCCGATCCGGCCGAACGCCCGCGCCTGCGGCCGCCAACCCGCCGGCCGGCGTCCACCCAAAGCTTCAGGTCGTTTCGAAGCTTTGCGGCATTCTTGTTAGTGAGGTCGATCTCATAGCTCACCCCGTCGAGCCCGAATTCGACCGTCTCATCGGCGGCCCCCTCGCCGTCGAAATCGTCGACCAAGGTGACGGTCACTTTCTTCGCCATTAGCTCACACTGACCCTTCTGCCTGAGCACTTCATGAGTAGATTAGACCTCGAACCCCCACACAATGTGCCATAAATGCGCACACCATTCAACAAGATCTGAATCGGAGCAGATCAGTTGCTGTGTCGACGAACAATCGGGAACAAAACCGTCTCTCGAATCGACAGTCCCGTCAATGCCATCAACAACCGATCGATACCCATTCCGGTGCCAGTAGATGGCGGCATCGCATACTCTAAGGCGGCCAAAAAATCCTCATCGAGTGCCATTGCCTCATCGTCACCTGCGGCCGCTGCGCGAGCCTGCGCTTCGAACCTTTCGCGTTGGATAACCGGATCGATCAGCTCGGAGTAGCCGGTGGCCAACTCGATGCGGCGGACGTACAGATCCCACTTCTCGGTGACGCCCTCGATGCTGCGGTGTGAGCGCGTCAACGGCGTTGTCTCGACCGGAAAATCGCGCACGAAAGTCGGCGCCCAGAGCTTGTCGCCGACGGTGTGCTCCCATAGTTCCTCGACCAATTTCCCGTGCCCGTAACCACGATCGCGCGGAATCTCTACCCCTAGCCGATCGGCGATCTTCCATAACCGATCGGCCGCCGTCTGAGGGGTGATCTCTTCACCGAGCGCCTCCGACAACGATGGGTACATTTGTATCGTCGCCCATTCGCCGTCCACATCGTAGATGGTGCCATCCGGCAATGGCAGCTCTCTGGTGCCGATCACCTCGTCGGCGACCTCCTGAATAATCTCGCGCGTGACGACGGCGGAATCGTCGTAGGTGCCGTAGGCCTGATATGTCTCGAGCATCGCAAATTCCGGCGAATGCGTGGAATCTGCACCTTCGTTTCGGAACACCCGATTCAACTCGAAGACCCTGTCGAATCCGCCTACCAAGCAACGCTTTAGGAACAGTTCCGGCGCGATCCGGAGGTACAGGTCCGCATCCAGCGCATTGGAGTGCGTGACGAACGGACGCGCGGCCGCACCGCCTGCCAAGGTCTGCAACATTGGCGTCTCGACTTCGAGAAAACCGCGCCGCTCCAGCGCGGAGCGCACCGCACGCACCACCGCCACCCGTTGGCGCGCAATGGTGCGAGCCTCCGGACGAACGATCAGATCGACATAGCGCTGCCTCACCCTCGACTCTTCGCTCATCTCTTTATGGGCGACGGGAAGCGGGCGCAACGCCTTCGAGATAATTTGCCAGGAATCGGCAAGCACAGATAGTTCCCCGCGCCGGGAACTGATCACCTCGCCGTGCATGTAAACGATGTCGCCGAGGTCTACGTCGGCCTTCCACGCGTCGAGCGATTCCTGCCCGACGCGGTCGAGGCTGACCATCACCTGTAGTTGGGTCCCGTCGCCCTCCTGCAATGTCGCGAAACACAGTTTTCCGGAGTTGCGGGCAAACATGACCCGGCCGGCGACACCGACCAGCTGGCCGGTTTCGGTGTTGGCGGGCAGGTCCGGATAGGCCTGCCGGATCTCGGCCAGCGTATGGGTGCGGCCAACCACGACCGGATAGGGCTCCCGGCCCTCGGCAAGCAGCCGCTCCCGCTTGGCCTGACGGATCCGGAACTGCTCGGGGACTTCGGACTCGGTGTCGGGCTGATCAGGAGAGGTCACGACCTGCCAGCTTAAATGAACGCATGGCCACTCCCATCAGCGCGGCGGCGGTAGCCGCCCTGGCCGACGAGGTCATCGACTGGCGCTTCAAGGGCCTGCCTGCGTCGTGGTGGGGCCGCACTCCCGCGCAGATCTGCGAGGAATCACCCGATCTGTTCGACGAAGGTGGGATTGCCGGCTCAGCCGGCGGTGGCGCGGTCGGACCCGTCTGCGTGCTGCGCGCCGAGGCGCTCACCCACAACCTCACCGCGATGGCCGGCTGGTGCCGCGACCGCGGCGTCGAGCTCGCGCCGCACGGTAAGACGCACATGGCGCCGCAGCTGTTCGCGCGCCAGCTCGACGCGGGCGCCTGCGGGATCACCGCGGCGACGCTGAGCCACGTCCGCATGTATCGCGCCTTCGGCGTGCGTGACGTGCTGCTGGCCAACGAGCTGGTCGACGGTGCCGGACTGCGCTGGCTGGCAGCCGAACTGGATGCTCATCCCGACTTTTCCATCATGTGCTGGGTGGATTCGGTGCGGGGGGTCGAGCTGATGACCGCGGCGCTGGCCGCCGCGGGGGCGGGCAGACCCGTCGACGTCTGCGTGGAGGTCGGCATGACCGGCGGGCGCACCGGCTGCCGCGGGTCCTCCGCGGTCGACGAGGTGGCGCGCGCGGCCGCAGCATCGCCGCGGCTGCGGCTGGTCGGCGTCGCCGGCTACGAGGCGGCGCGCGGTCACGACATCGCGCCCGACGCGCTGGCCGGCGTCACCGGCTACCTGCAGGAGATGCGTGCCGCGGTGGTGCGTTTGGCCCCGCTGTTCGAGACGGACGGAGTGATCGTGACCGCCGGGGGCAGCACCTATTTCGACGCGGTCGCCGACGTGCTGACGGGCGATTGGCCCGCAGGAGTGGCGGTACGCACCATCGTGCGTAGCGGCGCATACCTCACTCATGACGACGGGCTGTATGCGCGGACGTCACCGCTTCGCACTGCGCTATTGCCGGCGATGCACGTGTGGGCCCAGGTGGTGTCGCGTCCGGAGCCCGGACTTGCGGTGCT
>JAVRPG010000710.1:0-5321 GCA_032162325.1 Mycobacterium sp.
TTGGTCTGGGTGCAAACCGACGGCGCAGCAACGGTGGAGGTCCTCGGCTGCTCAGCGCGGACTTTCGCCGTGCAGGGTCATCACTACGCCGTCGTCACGGTAAACGGGCTGAGCCCAGACACCGTCACCGAATATGACGTGAAGGTCGACGGGGAATTGGTCTGGCCGCTCGCGGACTCGCCGTTCCCGCCTAGCGTCATCCGCACCCGCGGGCCCGCATCGACTCACCGGCTACAGGCGATCTTCGGATCCTGCCGATACCCGAAGACCGACGATGGGAAGCTCGACTCCAAACTCGGGCTCGATGCGCTTGACGTGTACGCCACCCGAATGGCCACGCAGCCGATCGACGACTGGCCGGCGGCGCTGATCCTGCTCGGCGACCAGCTGTACGCCGACGAACTCACCCCGGAGTCGAGACGACGCCTGGCCGGCCGCCGCACCCGTATTGATCGGCGCGGCCAGCGGCCGCCGGACGAGGTGGTGAGCTTCGCCGAATACGAACGGCTGTACCGCCATTCGTGGGGCGACCCCGAGATCAGATGGCTGATGTCCACCGTTCCGACCGCGATGATCTTCGATGATCACGACATCAGGGACGACTGGAACACATCGGCGTCCTGGCGCGCCGACATGAAGGAGAAGCCGTGGTGGCGTGACCGGATCCGCGCCGCGCTGGCCTCCTACTGGGTGTATCAGCACCTGGGCAACATGAGCCCGGCCGAGTTGGCCGACGACGAGGACTATCAGCGCCTCGTGGCGACAGACGGCGACACCTGGCCGCATCTCGTCGATCTGGCCGACCGTGCCGATCAAGAGGTGGACTGCAACAAGGGCATCAGATTCAGCTATCGATGGGACCTCGGTCGCAGTCGGCTCATCATGATCGACTCTCGCAACGGTCGAATCCTCGATTCCGGCGAACGCATGATGATCGGCGAACGCGAGTTCGCATGGCTGGAGGCCCAGGCCACCGACGGCCTCGACGAGTTGGACCATCTGATGCTGGCCTCGTCGGTGCCGTGGCTGATGCCGCCGGCCATCGGAGACCTGGAGGCGGTCAATGAGCGAAACGCCGACCGGCCCGGCCTACGCGGGCGACTTGCCGAAAAGACCCGCAGAGCAGTCGATTTCGAACACTGGCCGGCTTTCTACAAGTCGTTCGTACGGCTGGCCGAGATGATCGCCCGCGTGGCAAGCCATCCCAACGGACCTACGACCGTCAGCGTGCTCTCCGGGGACGTGCATCACAGCTACGCCGCGCGCGCGAAGTGGGCGGTTGACTCTGCGCAGTCGCCGGGCGCGGCGGTGCATCAACTGGTCTGCTCGCCGGTGAACAACTATGTGCCGCTGCTCCTCAAACCGGCGTTCAAACTGAGTTGGTCGCGTCCCGCGGCCGCGCTCGCCCGATGGTGGGCACGCCGACACGGCGTGCCCGCGCTTCCGCTGTCCTGGGCGAACACCCGCGGTCCTCTGTTCGGAAACACCATCGCCACGGTTCAAGTGCACGGCCGCACCGCCGAAGTGCTCTTCGAGCAGCCCCGTGCCTCGGATGCGCTGGACGAAGTCGGCCGTGTGGCACTCAGTCGATCTTCCTGACGGGTGTACTGACCCGTCGGCCGGGGAACACGGAAAAACATGTCGAAGGTGCTGAGGAGCGCTATCCATCGCCATCTGTCCGCCGCCGACGAGCGCTTCGGGCTGCGACTCGGCGCGGGCCTGGCCGGGACGCTCGCCGGCGCAGTCACGTTCGCGCTGCTGCTGTTGCTCGTTCGCGCGGGCTGGGGGCCGCTGCGCAGTCTCGACACCGCCGCTGCAGAAACTTTCAGTCAGATCGATGCCGATCGTCCTGAGTTGGCGAAGGCGGCCGAGGTGGTCAGCGACGTCTTCGACCCGAATGTGTTCCGCGTTGTGCTCACGGTGATCGCGGTGGTCTACCTGATCCACGGCGAACGGCACCACGCGGCGTGGCTCGTCGTCACGGTCTTCGGCGGTGCCGCGCTCGGCTTCGCGCTGAAGGAGATCGTCGGCCGGGCCCGCCCGGTGCTACCCGATCCGGTCTCGACGGCGCCCGGGTTGTCGTTCCCTTCCGGTCATGCGCTGGGGGCGTCAATCGGCTGCTGCCTGCTGCTGTTGATCACCCTCCGCTTTCTGTCGCGCCGCGGCCGGGTGGCCGCCATCATCGCCGCCGTCTTGATCGTCGGCGCCGTCGCGCTCGCTCGTGTTGTGCTCGGCGTCCATTTCGTCAGCGACGTTCTGGCCGGCATCACGCTCGGCATTGGTTGGGTGGCCGTAACGACGTCGGTTTACGTCGCATGGCGGCGGGAGACGGGGCAGCCGGTCGAGCGGCCGGCCGAAGTCGGCGCCCCGGAGCAGCCCGCCGCGCACCGGTGACCTGCGAGGTCACCGCCCCAGTCAGGGTCCGGGGAGTAATTGACCGCTGCGTGGGTATCTCTAGCCCGTGCGCCCACAAGGTTTCGCCGGCATCGCCCGGGATGTCGCCTGGCTCCTCGTCCCGGCGGCTTGCCTCGTTGCGGTAATGGTGGGGCTGGGATATCTCGTCACCGAGGTGCTCCCGTCCACGGCAATCGGAAAGTGGGACGCCGAGGTGCCGCGACGGCTCGTGGAGTATCGCCAGCAGGAGGGCGTCTCGGAAAGCAAGCTCATTACGTCGCTGTCAGAGACGCCGACGATCGTCGCCCTGACAGCACTCGCCGCGGCGGTGTTCCGGTGGAAGTTCGGCCGGTGGCGCGAGTCCCTGGTTGTCATCTACGCGGTAGTGGGTGAGACGAGCATCTTCATGGCGACGACGCTTCTCATCGACCGTCCGCGCCCGAACGTTCCGAAACTCGATGCAGCACCGCCGACCTCGTCGTTCCCCTCGGGCCACACCGCCGCCGCCGTGTGCTTCTACGGTGCGCTCGCTGCGATCATCATCTGGCACACCCGGCATCGGTGGATCAAAGTCGTTGCGGTTGTCGTCTGTGCAGCGGTGCCGCTGACCATCGCAGGCAGCCGCGTGTATCGCGGTATGCACTACCCGACCGACGTGCTCGCCGGCATGCTGCTCGGCGCGATCTGGCTGACCATCGTCATCGTCTATGTGCGCACCCATGATGCCGGCGGCCGGCGCGACGCCGCCGTCGACGCCGACACGCGTCTGGTGACCCGATGACGCGCGCCGCGATCGTCTTCAATCCGGCGACGGCGGACGTATCGGCCCTGCGGGAGGCCGTGGAGAAGACCACGGTTACTGCCGGCTGGTCGACGCCGATGTGGCTGGAGACCACGCCCGAGGACCCGGGCGCAGGCATGGCCGAGGCTGCGGTGGCGGCGGGCGTTCAACTCGTCGTGATCTGCGGCGGCGACGGCACGATAATGGCCTGCCTCGGTGCCCTGGCCGGCACGGACGTGCCGGTCGCGCTCCTCCCGCTCGGCACCGGCAACCTGCTCGCCCGCAACCTCGGCGTGCCAATCGAGCTCGCCGACGCGCTCGCGGTGGCCGTCCACGGTGAAGATCGGCGCATCGACCTCGGCCGGGTCGGCGACCAGCCGTTCTCGGTGATGGCCGGCATCGGATTCGACGCAGCGATGATGGCCGACGCCTCGGAAGGTATGAAACAACTTGCCGGCTGGCCTGCCTATGTGGTCAGCGGCCTTCGGCACCTGCGCGACCCGGTGATGCGCGTGCAGCTGCGAATCGACGACAACCCGCCCCTTCGCCGGCCGGCTCGCACGGTGCTGGTCGGCAATGTCGGACGGCTGCAGGGCGGCCTTCAGCTGCTGCCGGACGCGGTGGCCGACGACGGACTGCTCGACGTGGTCGTCGTCGCACCGCGGACGCTGCGCGACTGGATCCGGTTGCTATGGCGGGTCTTTCGCCGCGATCGCAGTCGGCATCCGCACCTCGAACGCTTCCGTGGCCGCACGATCCTGATCGAGGCGGACAGGATCGTGCCCCGCCAGATGGACGGTGAGGTCATCGACGACGGGCGGAGCCTTCACGCGCGGATCGAGCCCGGCGCTCTGGTCATCCGCGTGCCACAGCCGGTGGCGACAGCCGCCTAACGAAGGAGCCTGAGATGAGCACCGCGATGCGCGTGCCGGAGACCACCACCATCTCCGGCGACGAGCTCTCCGCCGACGACGCCGTCACGACGCTGCGACGGTACGGGCGCTGGAATCTGGTCAAGAACTCATTCATCCGCTTCAGGTACGCCGACGGCTTCACCAACGCGCGCGCCCTCGCGCTGCAGCTCTGCTTGTCGTTCATCCCGCTGATCATCGCGGTCGTCGGCCTGGCGAGTGCGGTGCATCAGGAGAAGATCGGACAGATCATCATCCAGACTCTGGGCGGGGTGCTGCCGGGCAAGGACAACGGCGACATGGTGGAACAAGCCGCGCAGCGCACCCATGACCAGGGGGCGACTGGAGGTCAGCTCGCGTTGTGGCTCGGTCTGCTCGCCGCGATCATCGCGCTCACTACGGCGATGGGCCAGATCGAGCGCGGCGCTAACCGCATTTACGGCATCGAACGCGACCGGCCCGCGCTGCGAAAATACGGTCGGGCTCTGCTGATGGCGCTGACCGCCGGCTTGCTCTTACAGCTCGGATTCCTCGTCATCGTGGCCGGCGACGCGCTGGGCGAGGCGTTGGCCGCCGCTTACGGCTGGGGCGAGACGTTCCAGAGGGCGTGGACGATCGGCAGCTGGCCCGCCGGAATCGTACTGGCCTGGGCGTCCTTCACCGTCGTCCTTGAGCGCGCGCCGCGTCGACGGCAGCCGGGGTATTCGTGGCTGGCGGTAGGCTCCGGTGTGTCGCTTGCGCTGTGGCTGCTCCTGACCGGCCTGCTCGCGCTCTACGTCGTCAAGAGCGGGTCTTTCGGCACCACCTACGGCCCATTGACCGGAATCTTCGCGCTGTTGCTCTGGGCGAACCTGTCCTCAGTGGCGCTGTTTCTCGGTGTCGCGTTCGCCGCGCAGCTCGAGGCCGTCCGCGCGGGCGCGCCGACCCCAGCATCGGACGACCCGCTGACGACGGCGCGGTCGGACATAGCAATGGAGCCGGTCGTGATGTCAGCGACTGCTACCCGGTCGGAGTCAACCGGACGTCACCACGGTGAATTTGTCGGACCATCTCGGTAATCAGCGGCGCTCGCATCGGGCATTCTGGGTGGATGGGGGACATCGGAGATGGGCCTGTCGCGCCGAAACGAACCTTCTACCAAACTATGGTGCTGCGCGACATTCTGCGCCGCGCGCGCAAGCACCACGGCGAGCCGCTGAGCCCTGAGGACTGGGCAGCCGTATGGGAGCTCAACG
>JAVRPG010000711.1:0-3486 GCA_032162325.1 Mycobacterium sp.
CCGGCCAGCCCCCGGGTGGGTCCCCCAGCTCACCACGGAGGAATCCGATCACGGAGTCGGGCACGTCGAAGTCACCCGGTGCGGCCTCGAACTCCTTGGGCTCGACGCCGGCGCCGACGAGGTGCAGCGCGAGGTCGCCGACGACCTTGGACGAGGGGGTCACCTTCACCAGCCGGCCGAGCATGCGGTCCGCGGCGGCGTAGCAGTCCTCGATGAGCTCGAACCGGTCACCCAGGCCTAGCGCGATGGCCTGCTGGCGCAGGTTGGACAGTTGCCCGCCGGGGATCTCATGGTGATACACCCGCCCGGTAGGTGAGGCGAGCCCGGACTCGAAGGGGGCGTAGACCTTGCGGACGGCCTCCCAGTAGGGCTCCAGGTCGCACACCGCGGCCAGCGACAATCCGGTGTCGTACTCGGTGTGCGTGGCGGCGGCCACGATTGAGCTCAGAGCGGGCTGGCTGGTCGTACCCGCCAGAGGTGCGGAGGCCCCGTCGACGGCGCTTGCGCCTGCCTGCCAGGCAGCCAGAGAGGTGGCCAGCTGTCCGCCGGGTGTGTCGTGGGTGTGCACATGGACGGGTAGGTCGAATCGGCTGTGCAGCGCGCTGATCAACGAGTGCGCGGCCTGGGGCCGAAGCAGCCCGGCCATGTCCTTGATCGCCAGCACGTGCGCCCCGGCATCGACGATCTGCTCGGCAAGTTTGAGGTAGTAATCGAGCGTGTACAGGTTCTCGTTGGGGTCGGACAGGTCACCGGTGTAGCTCATCGCGACCTCGGCTACCGCCGTGCCTGTTTCGCGCACCGCGTCGATCGCCGGCCGCATGGACTCGATGTTGTTGAGCGCGTCGAAAATGCGGTAGATGTCGATGCCGGTCGCCGTCGCCTCCTGGATGAACGCTTGAGTGACCGTTTCCGGATATGGCGTGTAGCCGACTGTATTGCGGCCCCGCAACAGCATCTGCAGGCAGATGTTGGGGATCGCCTCGCGCAGCGCCGCCAGCCGCTCCCACGGGTCTTCCTTCAAGAACCGAAGCGCCACATCGTAAGTCGCGCCGCCCCAGCATTCGATGGACAAGAGCTGCGGCGTCATCCGCGCGATGTAGGGCGCCACCATCAGCAGGCCGGTGGTGCGGACGCGAGTGGCCAGCAGCGACTGATGCGCGTCGCGGAACGTCGTGTCGGTGACACCGACGGACCTGGATGCGCGTAGCCAACGAGCGAAGCCCTCCGGCCCCACCTCGGTCAGCAGCTGCTTACTGCCCGGCGCAGGCGCAGACCCCAGATCGATCTGCGGCAGCTTGTCGTGCGGATACACCGTCGACAGACGGGGGCCGTGCGGCTGGTTGACGGTGACTTCGGCAAGGTAGTTGAGGATCTTGGTGCCACGGTCGGCCGGGGCGCGCGCGGTCAGCAGATACGGGCGCTCGTCGATGAACGATGTCGTAACGCGTCCGGCGCGGAAGTCCGGGTCGTTGACCACCGCCTGCAAGAACGGAATGTTCGTCGACACGCCCCGGATCCGGAACTCGGCCAGCGCGCGGCGTGCCCGGGCGACCGCCGCACCGAAGTCACGCCCGCGGCAGGTCAGCTTGACCAGCATCGAATCGAAGTGGGCGCTGATCTCTGCGCCCAGGTGCGAGCCGCCGTCCAGCCGGATTCCCGCACCGCCCGGCGTCCGGTAGCCGGTGATGCGGCCGGTGTCGGGGCGGAAGCCGTTGGCCGGGTCCTCGGTGGTGATCCGGCACTGCAAAGCGGCACCATGCACCTGCAGCGAATCCTGGCTCAGCCCAAGGTCTTCGAGTGTCTCCCCGTCGGCGATGCGCATCTGGCTGGCAACCAGGTCGACGTCGGTGATCTCCTCGGTGACCGTGTGCTCGACCTGGATGCGCGGATTCATCTCGATGAAGACGTACTCGCCACGCTCGTCGAGCAGGAACTCGACGGTGCCTGCGTAGCTGTAGTTGATCTGGCGGGCGAACGACACCGCGTCGGCGCAGATCTTTCGCCTCAGTTCGTCGGGTAGGTTCGGCGCCGGAGCCAGTTCGATGACCTTTTGGTGCCGACGCTGCACGCTGCAGTCACGCTCGAACAGATGCATCACGTTGCCGTGGGTGTCGGCCAGGATCTGCACCTCGATGTGGCGCGGGTTGAGCACGGCCTGCTCCAGGTACAGCGACGGGTCACCGAACGCCGACTCCGCTTCGCGGCTGGCTGCCTCGATCGCTTCGGGCAGCGCTTTCGGATCGATGACGCGGCGCATGCCGCGGCCGCCGCCGCCGGACACCGCCTTGACGAACAGCGGGAACTGCATCGTCTGCGCCGCGGCCATCAACTCGTCAACCGACGCCGACGGCGTCGACGAGTTCAGCACCGGCAACCCTGCGTCGCGGGCAGCCGCGATCGCCCGCGACTTATTGCCCGTCAGCTCAAGGATTTCGGCGCTGGGACCGATGAACGTGATGCCCGCAGCCGCGCACGCGGCGGCCAGGTCGGGGTTTTCCGACAGGAACCCGTATCCCGGATACACCGCGTCGGCGCCGGCTTGCTGCGCCACACGGATGATCTCGTCGACCGAGAGGTACGCGCGGACCGGGTGGCCCGTCTCGCCGATCTGATACGACTCGTCGGCCTTCAACCGGTGCAGGGAGTTGCGATCCTCATACGGATACACCGCGACAGTGGCGATGCCCATCTCGTAGGCCGCCCGGAACGCGCGGATCGCGATTTCCCCGCGGTTGGCGACCAAGACTTTCGAGATCACGCATAACCCTAACCCCGGCGCCGAACTGCCTAGAGCAGCGTGGACCAGTAGTTCCAGAAGCGCACGAGGATCAGCAGAATCAGCGTCGTGAACCACAGCGCCACCAGCGACCACCGCCAGGTGTACAGCACCCGTGCCACCGCGTTCGACTGCAAGGGCCGCAGCGCGATCGAGGCGACCACGACCAACAGCGGGATGGTAACCGCCCACACCGCCATGCAGTACGGGCACAGCGCGCCGATGCGGTAGAGGCTCTGGAAGATCAGCCAGTGGATGAACGCAACGCCCAGCAGTGTGCCGGTCGCCAGGCCTGCCCAGTACCAGCGCGGCAGCCTGACGTTGGCGACCGCGAGCACGCCGGTCACCACGACGACGGTGAACGAGACGATGCCTATCAGCGGGTTGGGAAATCCGAACGCCGACGCCTGCGGGGTCACCATCACCGAACCGCATGACAGCACGGGGTTGATGCTGCACGACGGCACGTAATCGGGGTTGATCAGAATCTCGATCTTTTCGATCGTCAGCGTGATCGCGGCGGCCAGACCGACGACGCCGGCGATCAGGATCCATACCGCACTGGCCGTCCGGACCGGCACCCCGTTCGACGTGTCAGCCGTGGGTTCGCTCGGCTGGACGTCGCTGGGCGCGGCGACGGTCATGGCGCTGGCGCGGGCGCGGGTGCCTGTGCCGGAGGTGCGGCGCCGTCGAGCCCGGGAACGTTGCCG
>JAVRPG010000712.1:0-3445 GCA_032162325.1 Mycobacterium sp.
CGCTGTTCGGGCACGGGTGGCCGCACGCACCGCATCGGACGCTGCGGACCCCGTTCGTGCAGCAGTGGCTGGGCAACGAAGCGCGCGGCCAGGAGTCCCGCCCCGACGAACCCCAGGTCGGGACGACGGTGATCGGCGGAGTCACCATGCCGGTGCTGCGGTTCATGGGATTCCCGCCCAACCGCGACGCCAGCGGCGACCTCGACGCGATGGACCTGCTGGCCGGGCAAAGTGTCGGCCTCGTGCCGGACATCAAAGGGGCAGCCGACATTGTGCACGATCTGGTGCACGAGGCCACAGAGATTATTGACAACCGCCTGCGCGCGCACACCTCGTCCTGAGTCCTCGCAGAGGCAGCTCTGGCAGTGCTCAAAACCCTGCTGCGAAGCTGATTTTGAGCGAGCTGCGGTCTCTTCAGAGATCCACGCTCCCGACATCGGCTCAGCGCCGACGGTGTCAGTCGCATCAGATTCGGCTCTGACGGAGTGGGGCGCGATACCAGTCCGTGGGGTCTGTTCAAAAGTCGCTGCTGCCGCTTTGGCTTTCAGCTCTGGCCGAGGTTGATAAGTCCGTTGCGCTGAGCGGCGACAACACCGCCGTCGACGAGCAGATCGGTGCCGGTGATGAAGGTGGCGTGGGGACCGGTTAGAAAATCGGCCGCGGCCGCGATGTCCTCAGCGGTACCCTGCCTGCCCGCCGCTGACGCGGAGATCAGCGCACGGATGGCGCCGCCGGCCGTGCCGGCCAACTCGGCTTGCCCCATCGGGGTGGCAATGATGCCTGGGCTGATGGAGTTGACCCTGGCCCCGCGTTGTCCCCAGCCATGGGCCGCGGCAGCCACCCGAATCTGATTGGCCCGCTTGGAGATGCCGTACGCAACGGCCGACGTGGCAATCGCATCCGTAGACAAGAATGGCAGACTCAGCAGCTCGGCGGTAGGAGTCGTCGAGAGGGCATGTTCGATTTCGATGGGCAGAGGCGTCAGGTGTCCAGCCATGCTGGAGATGAAGACACCCGACCCGCCGGCTGCGATCACCTCCTCGAAGGCGTCCAGCACCTTGGCCGCGCCGAGCAGGTCCACCGCCAGGATGGCGTCTGGCGCGGCCTGGACCGGAGACAGGCCGGCAGTATGGACCACCGTGGTCACGGCCCCGACCTCCGCCGCCAGGCGAGCCAGCGCTGCGACGGACGCGGTGTCGGAGACGTCGACCTCCTGAGTGATGACCCGATGGCCCTCGTCGCGCAGCCCCTGCGCCGCCGAAGCCAGGGCATCGGCGTTGTGGTCGGCGAGCACCAAGGTCGAGCCCGAGCCCAGGCGTCGGGCAATAGCGCGTCCCATGCCGCCGATGCCGGTAATGACTTTTACTGTGGTGCCCAACGCTTTTCCTCCATCACTGGAACGGCTAGACCACCGAGTGGCGGGCAGGTTGCCTCTCGCGAGTCACAAGCTGCGCAGGGCGCGGATGCGGTCGGCCCGGGACCGCCTCACGACGTCGACCTCGCAGCTGACGCGGTCGAGGCCGAAGACTGAGCGAGAAGAGACAGAGCCAACAAGGCGCCATGACCTCAAGCCCGTCATGCTCCTTGTCAACAACGGCGGCTACACCATCGAGCGCACATACCGGGCACGACTGCGCGCTACAACGACGTCGCGGTCACGTGGCGTGTTTGGGTGCCCGCTTCCACACCAGTTTGCTGATGATTTCGACACCGGCGGTTGGCTCTGTGCTGGCGGATAGCGTGAGGTGGTCTCCGTCGAGCGTGGCGTGCCGTAGCTGGGTTCCGTTGAGCCAGTTGGGTAGTAGCGACACCCTGACCTCGTGATGCACGACGCCGGTGGATTCCTCCACCTCGAATGGACCGCTGTAGGCGAGGTAACCGGCGGCCGCGGCAGCGGCCTGTTCGGGGGTGCCTCCATCTGACTCGGAGCGGTCGAAGGCCGGCCGGTCGGGACGCATGATTTGTGCGGACATGTAACCGTCGGAGGTATACATGATCAGGCCCACCGCATCCGGACCTAGCGGGTAGGTGATCGGGCCACCGTGGTTGTCTTGGGCGATGTAGGAGACCAGCTCCCACGTGCCCAGAACGGCGTCGTCCAGCATCTAGTCCTCCGTCGGCTCGGGAAATGAGGGGAAACCAAACATCAACCAGGACTGGTTGGATTCCCAGTCGGGGTAGCGCTTGGTCATCTCGTTGAACAGTTCTTCGTCGGTTGTTGTGCTCTGCTGCAGTCGGTCGAAGTCTTCGAGGTAGCGCTTGCTGTCCTGTATCGCCGACGGTAAATCGGGCGGACCCGGTTTCTTGTGTCCGGCGACAGCGATCTTCGGGTGCAGCGCCACCAGCCGGTCCAGCGCCTCGATCCAATTGCGCCGGCTCTCGGGTGTGGTGTCCCCGACGTACATGTGGCATTGGTTGTAGAGCACGTCGCCGCCGACGACGAGGTCGATGGAGGGAACGTGCAGCGACGTGGTGTGCACTGTGTCCGTGCGGCCTTGCTCGATGATGCGCAGTTCGTGGCCCTCGAGGGTGAACGTGTCATCTGGGTAGGGTTCGGCCATCAAGGGCTGCGCGGGCAGCTGACCAGGCCACCAGCGCCGCAAGAAGAAATCAAAAGTGGCGAATTGCAGCTGCTCGTGCATCAGCTCCACCGACTTCGGTGTCGCGATCGCCCGCGCGCCAGGGAACCGGTCGAGCAGGACGCTCAAACCGAAGAAGTGATCGAAGTGTCCGTGCGTGACGTAGATGGTGGTGAGGTTGCGATGGTGCAGTGCAACCCAATCCGCGAGCGCCTCGGCCTCGGCGACGGTGGCAAGGGTGTCCACCAGCACCGCGTCGTAATCGCCGTAGATCAGGGTGGAGGTGATCGGATCCCAGCCGAGTGGTTCGCCGAACGGCCTGGGCCGCTCACCGACGACCGCCTTGCCCGGTGCCGTAAAAACGTTGACGCCCAGCCGTTTCGGCGCCGCGTACTGCCGCGCGGTCACGATGCCCCGTTGCGCAGCGCTGAGGGGACGTCTGCGCCCATGTTGATGATCAACAGAGCCAACAGATAATCGAGTCGGTAGCCCACCTCTTCGATTTCGGGGTTGTCGTAGCTGGCGAAAAGCAGGCTGGGTTGGTCGACTGCGAGTTTCGTGTCGCCGTCCGGGTCGGCATATATGAGCGTGCGCAGCGGAGCGTGCAGCATGACGGCGGGGTCATGGTGGAACATGCGTTCGGCGATGGTGTGGTTGCCCATCAAGTACTCGGTCGCCTTCCAGAACGATGCTGATCCGGCCATGGCCGCGGTCACATCGCTGCGGTAGTAGCGCATAAACCCTTGTGGTGCATTGATTTCGGCGAGTTCCAACGTTGCTTGCCAGTTGGCCATCTGGCCGAATCGAGCCAGGTCCACCTCGGGTACTAGAATTTCGTAGAGTTCCCTGGCCTCGTCGTAGGGGTG
>JAVRPG010000713.1:0-10701 GCA_032162325.1 Mycobacterium sp.
GCGTACACCTTGTCGGCGAGCTTGCCCTCCGACCACAGTCCGCCGAGCGAGTCGAGGAAGTCGCGCAGTTGCGAAGCCGCCGAACCGAATCGTGTCGGCGACCCGAAGATCGCCGCGTCCGCCCACACGATGTCGTCCCCGGTCGCCGAGGGCAGATCCTTGGTCGCCTCGTAGTTCGCCGTCCATGCGGGGTTCTGCGCGAACGACTCCGGGTCACGGGTTTCGGCGACGGGGCGCACGCGCACCTCGGCGCCTGCCTCCTTGGCGGACGCCGCGACGCGGCGCGCCATCGTGGTGCCATGTCCGGTTGCCGAGTAGTAGATGATTGCCAACTTGGTCATGGTTCCAGCCTAGGCAGCTTCTTGATGCCGAACTCGCGGCGCAGCACCGTGCGCGCGGCGTAGTAGCCGGACATCCCGTGCACGCCGCCGCCCGGAGGCGTCGCCGACGAGCACAGGTACACCTTCGGAATCGGCGTGCTCCACGGGTTGAGGCGCGGTGTCGGCCCCGCCAACGCGTGGAACAGGGTATTGCCGCCGACGCCGATGTCGCCGCCGACGAGGTTGGCGTTGTGCTCGGCCAGACGCGCGGCGGGGACCGACCGGACCGCCACCACAACGTCGCGGAAGCCGGGCGCGAAACGCTCGAAAATCCTTGTGACGGTTTCGCTCTGGTCGACGGGCGAGCCCGACGGCACATGCGCGTACGTCCACAGTGGGCGGCGTCCCTGTGTGTCGATGCGGCTCGGGTCGGCCAGGTGTGGCAGGGCGGCGAGCACCATCGGCCACTCCGCGTGGCGGCCCGCCGCGGCCTCCTGCTCGGCGTGAGCCATCTGCTCGCGGGTGCCGCCCATGTGCAGCGTCGGCGCATCGACCAGCCGCGCGTCACTCCATGGAATCTCGCCCGACAGCACGAAGTCGACCTTCGCCACACCCGGACCGAAACGGTAGCGCTGCAGCGCCTTTGCATACCGCGACGGCAGTCGGTCGCGGTATATGGACAGCAGCGCGGTCGGGGCGGTGTCGTAAAGCACGACGCCCGACGGGGGTTCGGTGATTTCCTCGCCCGACGACACGGTGCCGCCGTGTGCGCGAAGGTCGGCGATCAATGCGTCGGGGATGGCTTGGCTGCCGCCGACCGGTATCGGCCAGCCGACGGTATGAGCCAACGTGGCCAGCATCAGTCCCGCTCCGGCGGACACCAGCGACGGCATTTGCGAAATCGTGTGTGCGGCAACACCGGTGAACAAGGCGCGGGCGTCGACTCCGGACAGCCTGCGCCACGCAGGCGTGCCCTGCTCGAGGAGCCGTCGCGCCACCCGGACAGCGGAGGTCAAGTCGGTGGGGATCGAGCGTTTGTCGCCGAGCAACAGCCTGAGCACGGCGTCGTCGCGTTCAACCATCGGACCCAGCAGATGGCGCCACGACTCGCCGTCACTCAACTCGGCGCAGGTGCGATCCAGGTCGTGATAGCCCACGGCGGCGGGACAGCCCGGCAGCGGGTTGGCGTAGGACACCTCCGGCACCTTCAGCGTCACCCCGCGCGCCGGCAGATCGAACTCGGCCAGAAACGGCGACGCCAGCGCCAGCGGGTGCACGGCCGAACAGATGTCGTGCGCCACCCCTGAGAACTCTGGATCGGCCAGGGTGCGCGCCCCGCCTCCCAGAGTGGGCTGAGCCTCGAACACCTGCACCGAAAGACCGGCCCTTGCGCAGATGACGGCGGCCGCCAGGCCGTTGGGTCCACTACCGACGACGGTGACGTCCACCTCACAAGTCAAGCCCATTAGGCTGGCCGGGTGAGTCTTCCCGTTGTACTGATCGCCGACAAATTGGCTGAATCGACCGTCGCCGCCCTCGGTGACCACGTAGAAGTCCGCTGGGTCGATGGCCCAGACCGAGAGAAGCTGCTGGCCGCCGTGCCGGAGGCCGACGCGCTGCTGGTGCGGTCGGCGACCACGGTCGACGCCGAGGTGCTCTCGGCCGCGCCCAAGCTCAAGATCGTCGCCCGCGCGGGCGTCGGTCTAGACAACGTCGACGTGGACGCCGCCACCGCCCGCGGGGTGTTGGTGGTCAACGCACCCACGTCGAATATCCACAGCGCGGCCGAACATGCGCTGGCGCTGATGCTCGCCGCTGCCCGCGCCATCCCCGCGGCGGACGCGTCGCTACGCGAGCACACCTGGAAGCGGTCAAAATTCTCCGGCACCGAGATCTACGGCAAGACCGTGGGCGTGGTGGGGCTGGGCCGCATCGGCCAGCTGGTGGCGCAGCGACTTGCCGCGTTCGGCACACACGTCGTCGCGTACGACCCCTATGTATCGCCGGCGCGCGCTGCGCAGCTGGGCATCGAGCTGCTGACCCTCGACGAGCTGCTCGGCCGCGCCGACTTCATATCTGTGCACCTGCCGAAGACCCCGGAGACCGCAGGGCTGATCGGCAAGGAGGCGCTGGCCAAGACCAAGCCGGGTGTGATCATCGTCAATGCCGCCCGCGGTGGGCTGGTCGATGAGGAAGCGTTGGCGGAGGCGGTCAGGTCCGGACACGTCCGGGCCGCCGGCATCGACGTGTTCGCCAAGGAGCCGACCACCGACAGCCCGCTGTTCGACCTGCCCCAGGTCGTCGTCACACCGCACCTCGGCGCGTCGACCGGTGAAGCTCAGGACCGGGCAGGCACCGACGTGGCCGAAAGCGTCAAGCTGGCGCTGGCCGGTGAATTCGTGCCCGACGCCGTCAATGTGGGCGGCGGTGTCGTCGGCGAGGAAGTGGCGCCGTGGCTCGATCTGGTCCGCAAGCTCGGCCTGCTCGTCGGTGTGTTGTCTCGCGAGCTGCCCGTATCGTTGTCGGTCCAGGTGCGCGGCGAACTGGCCTCGGAAGAGGTTGAGGTGCTGCGGCTTTCGGCGCTACGTGGGTTGTTCTCCGCGGTCATCGAAGACCCGGTGACGTTCGTCAACGCACCGGCGCTGGCCGCGGAACGCGGCGTGCAGGCCGACATCAGCACGGCCACCGAGAGTCCCAATCACCGCAGCGTGGTCGATGTGCGGGCGGTGTATTCCGACGGTTCGGTGTCCAATGTGTCTGGCACGCTGTCGGGCCCGCAGCTTGTCGAGAAGATCGTCCAGATCAACGGGCGCAACTTCGATCTGCGCGCCGAGGGCATCTACCTTATCGTCAACTACATCGACCAGCCGGGGACGCTCGGCAAGATCGGCACCCTGCTCGGTGCCGCCGACATCAACATCCACGCGGCACAGCTCAGTGAGGACGCCGAAGGACCGGGCGCCACGATCCTGCTGCGCATCGACCGCGACGTACCCGCCGATGCTCGCGCCTCGATCACCGAGGCCGTCGGCGCCAAACTGCTGGAAGTGGTGGATCTCGCGTGAAATTGGCGATCATCGCCGGCGACGGCATCGGCCCCGAGGTGGTCGGCGAGGCCGTCAAGGTCCTCGATGCGGTGCAGCCCGGCGTGGAGAAGACAAGCTACGACCTGGGTGCGCGGCGGTACCACGCCACCGGGGAGGTGCTGCCCGACTCGGTGCTCGACGAGTTACGCACCCATGATGCGATCCTGCTTGGCGCGATCGGTGACCCCTCAGTGCCCAGCGGTGTGCTGGAACGTGGCCTGCTGCTTCGCATCCGGTTCGCGCTCGACCACCACATCAACCTGCGACCGGCACGGCTGTATCCGGGCGTCACCGGGCCGCTGGCGGGCAACCCCGATATCGATTTCGTCGTTGTCCGCGAGGGAACCGAGGGCCCGTACACAGGAACCGGTGGAGCGATCCGGGTGGGCACGCCGAACGAGATCGCCACTGAGGTCAGCGTCAACACCGCGTTCGGGGTCAGGCGTGCCGTGCACGACGCGTTCCGCCGCGCGCAGCAGCGCCGCAAGCACCTGACGTTGGTGCACAAGAACAACGTGCTGACGTTCGCAGGCGATCTGTGGTGGCGCACCGTGCAGGCGGTGGCCGCGGAGTATCCCGACGTCGACGTGGCGTATCAACATGTGGATGCGGCGACGATCCACCTGGTCACCGATCCGGGTCGGTTCGACGTGATCGTCACCGACAACCTGTTCGGCGACATCATCACCGATCTCGCCGCAGCCGTGTGCGGCGGCATCGGCCTGGCCGCAAGCGGCAACATCGATGCGACGCGGACGAATCCGTCGATGTTCGAGCCGGTGCACGGCAGCGCGCCGGACATTGCGGGGCAGGGCATCGCCGACCCGACAGCGGCGATCATGTCGGTGGCGCTTCTGCTTGCCCACGTCGGTGACGATGACGCTGCGGCACGCGTCGACAAGGCCGTCGAACAGTATCTGGCTACACGGGGTGACGAGAAGCGCTCCACCACACAGGTCGGCGACCGGATCGCCTCGTATCTCTAGCGCGCGTCGGAAATGCGGCGCTTAATCTCTTTTACGGCAGCCCAATTCACCTCGGGGCGCTCGAGCCCACGCTTGTCCAGGTATTTCTGGGCAGAGGTCCGTATGTCCTTGAGAAACGATAACAGCGCTAATTTCGGCGGCGCCTTGAACGACGTGCTGACGAAATCCCATTCGCCATTGCGCTTTTCAAGTCGGCCTCTGACCTGGATGGCCTTGAGCTTCCACATCTTTTCGTCGTGATAGTGGCACAGCAAGTTGGCTGGGCCCTCGACGGCACGCAGCACATCCGGCAGCGCCGCGGGCAATTTGCCCGTGGCGGCGTCGTAGGTAAGGGCGTCGACCCGAATACTGACGGGGCAGCCGTCGGCGTCGAGCACGGTTAACACTGCTTCGTCGAACTTGCCGAGCCACTTGGCCGCTTCAGCCCACACGCCGCACCTCACTGAGGTCCAGCTCCTCGGGTGAGCTAGTGAAATCCCGGGCCGGCCAGAATAGTGCCCGCCGTGGTGTCACGTAGATCAAGATGCGCATGTAGTACGACCACCACAATCGCCGGCCCAGCCACGTACTCCAGAGGGCGCCGGCAGGTTGGCGTGTGGACACCGTTTCCGCGAGCGCTGCGAAATCCGGGTCTGACAACACATCGGTCACGATGCGATCCTCCGAGGTGGCATCGCCCTGAATGAGCACCGCTCCTGCTTGTTTGATTCCACTGCCCGTCGGTTCGGAGAACAAGAGGCTTACCTTCGGGTCGCGGCGAACGTTGAACGCCTTCTGCGGCAGTCCGATGCTCGTGGTCAGCAACAGCCGTCCGTCGGTCAACAACCTCGGTGAGACGGGCCAGGTCTGCGGCGAGCCGTCGCGTGACAAGGTGGTGAACTCGCACGTGAAGTAGTCGTTAATGATGTCTAATGCGGCGTTCGGCACAGGCCGAGCATATGCTCACCCCCGGTCTGTCATCAGCGGATCGGCGACAGGATCGCAGCCAGCCGCTAGAGAACGGATCTTCGCTAGCGCTCGTGCACCGATTCCACGGTGTACAGGTGCGGGTCGAAGCTGCTGGCCAGCGCCGCTGCGTCGGCCATATGCTGCTGCGTCGTAGGGTCGGCCAGCATGGCGCGGTAGGCGTCGGCGCTGTCCCATTGTGCGTAGTTGACGACCCGCGTGCCGTCGGTGCTCAAGTGGATGTTGGCCGATCGGAATCCGGGCTGGTGCCGCATCACTTCTTGGGTCGCGGTGTGCAACAGCGCCGCCAGTTCCGCGGCTCGATCCGGCTCGACGGTGAACACGTTGATCAAGGTGGCGTATCCACTGTTCTGTTCGATGGTTGTCATCTTCAACCTCCATGTCAGGTTCCTTACACAACCATACCACTCATGTAAGGTTCCTGTCATGGACACATCGGGCACGGAACGCGCGGTGGGCTATCTGGTCAAGCGTGTGCAGCAGTCGTTGCGACGCCGGAGCGACGCCGCGCTGCGGTCGACAGGTCTGTCGATGGCGCAGTACGCCGTTCTCCGCGCCCTCGCGGATCATCCCGAGGCGTCGGCATCGGAACTGTCGAGGTTGTGCTTCGTGACCAGGCAGTCGCTGCAGGATGTGCTGTCCGGCCTGCGATCCTCCGGCCTCGTTGCGGAATCCGATCGACCAGCGCGTGGGCGTGCCCGCGCCTTGGAGTTGACGGCCTCAGGTACCAAGCGGTTGGCGGCAGCCCATGCCGCGGTGATGAGCGTGGAGTCAGAGATGACCGACGGCATCCCGCCGAACGCGCGGCGTCAACTCGTCGCGGCACTCACGCGGTGCGCCGAAAACCTCGAGACGGGATGAGGGTCGGCACGGCCGGGCGGGCACTCACAGCTGCGGTTCACCTGACGTCAACCTGATCCCTGAAGGCTTTCTCAACATGAAGTCCGGTCGGGTGTTGCTCGTTGTCGCAGTCGTGCTTGCGTTGGTCGCCGCCTCGTGTTCCGGTAAGCCCGCGAACGTGGCGCCGAACGCGAACACCGCCACGCCGATTCACCACTTGGTGGTGATCTTCCAGGAGAACGTGTCGTTCGACCACTACTTCGGCACGTATCCGCACGCGGCCAACATCGACGGTCAGCCCTTCACCGCCCTGGCGGGAACGCCGACCGTTGACGGGCTGACACCAGAGTTGTTGACGAACAACCCCAACAAGGGGTCACCGATGCGCCTGGGTGGTCCGGCCCAACAGGTGACCTGTTCCCAGGATCACGAATACACCGCCGAGCAAAAGGCATTCCACGGCGGAGCCATGGATCAGTTCATCGAGAACACCGAGGTCTCCGATTGCAAGCCGCCGGTGTTCAAGGTCCCCGGCATGGTGATGGGCTACTACGACGGAAATTCGGTGACCGCACTGTGGAACTTCGCCCAGCACTACGCCATGAGCGACAACTCCTATGACTCGACGTTCGGTCCGTCGACACCGGGGCACCTGAATCTGGTTTCCGGGCAGACCCATGGTGTGACAAAGGAATTCATGCCAGGCGGTGCGAAGTTCCCGACGGGCGACGTCGTCGAGAACGCCGGCAACGGCCGGGGCACCGTGATCGGTGACGCGCAGCCTTTCGGCGATGACTGCTCGAACCGGGATCAAGTGCAGCTCAGCGCGGACAACAAGAACATCGGTGACCTTCTCAACGCCAAGACCGTGACGTGGGGATACTTCGAGGGCGGGTTCAAGCCGACTTCGACCAAGCCGGACGGCAAAGCGGTGTGCGGAGCGAGCCACAACGTGGGGGCGATGCTCGGCGGCACGGGCAAGTCGGGCCGGCTGCCGCTCGGAACAAAGGACGACTACATCCCCCACCACGAGCCGTTCCAGTACTACCCCTCGACGGCGAATCCCCATCACCTGCCGCCCGGCTCGGCCGACAAGATAGGCCAAACCGACTCGGCCAACCATCAATACGACCTCTCGGACTTCTGGGCCGCTGCCGACGCCGGCCACCTGCCTGCAGTGAGCTTCCTGAAAGCCGCGGGCTACCAGGACGGACACCCGGAATACTCCGATCCACTCGACGAGCAACAGTTCCTGGTCGAGACCGTCAACCATCTTCAGAAGCTGCCGGAGTGGAAGGACACGGCGATCGTCATCGCCTACGACGACTCCGACGGCTGGTACGACCACAAAGCGTCGCCGACCGTCTCTGGTTCTGCCTCACCCGCGGATGCCCTTACCTCCCCAGGGGCGTGCGGCGCCAACGAGACCGCGGCTAAGTACCAGGGCCGGTGCGGTTATGGGCCTCGGCTGCCGCTACTGGTCATCTCGCCGTACGCCAAGCCAAACTTCGTCGACCACACGCAGACGGATCAGACCTCGATTCTGCGGTTCATCGAGGACAACTGGAACACCGGTCGCGTCGGTGACGATTCGTTCGACGCCCGCGCCGGTGTGCTGACGAATATGTTCGACTTCACCGGGCCTACGCAACCGCCGTTGACGCTGAATCCCGCCACTGGCAATCCGCAGTAACCAGATCGAGTAGTCGAGTACTCGATACGTGGGCGGAGTCTTGCGGCATAGTGAGCATTCGGACGTGTCGGCGTCCGATGGAGGTGCGGCGATGGCCGTTGACGCATTCGAGATGGCTGTGGTCCACGGCGCGTTTCGCCGCGAATTGACCAGCGCGCCCGGTCTGATTCACAGCGTTGAGGCCGGCGACACCCGGCGTTCGCGCACTATCGGTGGACATGTCGCGTTCATGGCCGACGCACTGCACCACCATCATGCGGCCGAGGATGCAGTGATCTGGCCTAAGCTCCGTGCGCGAGTGGCGATCCGTGAGGTAGACGTCACGCGCATGGAGGACACGCATCGCGAGATCGCCGACTATATCGAACGCGTGCGCACGGTCGCGACGTCATGGTCCGCTTCCGCCGACCCTCGGGTGGCAGACCAGCTCGTCCCGACGCTCGAAGAATTCGGGGCTCGGTTGGACGAGCACCTCGCCGACGAAGAGCGCAACGTCGTTCCGCTCATCAACGACCATCTGACACTGCGGGAGTGGCGGCAATTCCTGGCCCGCGGGGGGCGCTTCTTGTTCAAACATCCGAGGCTGGGACTCGTCCTGGCGGGCTTCGTGCTTGACGGCGTGTCGGCCGACGATAGGCGGCGCTTCCTGGCCAATGTGCCGCCACCACAACGCATCGCGTTCCAGCTGTTGGGAATGCGCACCTACGCGAGCTACCGGGCCAAGCTGTACGGCTCGCCCGTGTCAACCTGACCGCTGGTCTACCGGGTCTTCATCGACGGGAACCAACGGCATCGCGACAACCGGAAACAGTGCGCACACCGCGAACGCCACGGGGTAGCCTGCGATTCCGATCAAGCCGCCGAACAACGGCGGCGCGACGCCGGCCGCCAGCAGCTGGCTCGTGTTCTGCGTGCCGAGCGCGCGGCCGCTCCAGAACGGCCCCGCGATCTCGGCGATCGCGGTGAACGCTAAGCCGTTGTCGGACACCGTGATCACCGAGGCGATCACCATCAACGCCACGCTGACGGGGGAGTGGAGCCAGTCGGTCAGCGCGAGCAGTCCCATTGCGGCGGCCGCTGCCAACGCGATGGTGCGGATGGGTCGCAGTCGCGAACCGACCATGTCGGACCAGCGTCCCGCAGCGATTCGTCCAGCGGCGCCCAATATCTGGGCGGCCGTCACCATCGCGCCTGCCGATGCCGCCGACCAACCGCGATCGCTCATCAGCCACACCAGTGTGAACGTCCACACCACGACCTGGGGAACCACCAGCAAGACCGACACCGCATGGATGCGCCACAGCACCGACGATCCGCGGTATGGATTGGCAAGATCGGCTTCGGCGGCCTCGTGGCGCGGCGGCCGCGGCGGGTCGATTACCGCGATCGCGCACACCACCGCGGACACCGCGCACACCACGGCGGGGAACAGGAGGGCCGCCGAGACGCCGTGGCTTTCCGCGAGCCGCGGAATCACCAAGGCACCCAATCCGACTCCCAGCGGCTGCGCGGTCTGCCGGATGCCCATCACCAGACCGCGTTGCTCCGGCGGAAACCATCCGACCACCAGTCGGCCGCTGGCCGAGTTGCTGCTGGCCGCCGCCATGCCGCCGAGGAAGAGCAACGCACCGACCGCGACGAGCGAGTGCACCGACGCCGCTGCGAACGCCGCGGCCGCCGTCAGCGCCGAACCCAGTGCCAGCACGATGCGCTCACCGACCCGGTCGACGATGTAGCCCCAAGCGATCAGCGTCGCCACCATGCCGAAGCTAGGCATCGATGACAGCAGGCCGGCCTTCGCGAGATCCAGGCCGCGCTCGGTGTGCAGCGTAGGGATGAGGAAGGCCGCGCCGTTGATAAAGACGTTCGCGCACAGCGTCGCGGTCAGCGCGATGATCAACATCGACCAGCGACGCACCACGCTGATCGATTCGATGGACACGCAAACCATCGTCGCATAGCTATCTCACGATGCTGAACTATGTTTCCATATACTGAGACCGACGCGCACAGGGCCTGGCCGCGGCCGCCGCGATCAGGGCCACTAGGCTGAGGTCATGCGCCTTGGCCGAATCGCCAGCCCCGACGGGGTCGCCTTCGTCAGCATCGAAGGGCCATCCGAAGACCCGAGCCAGCTAGTCGCGAGGGAGATCGCCGAGCACCCGTTCGGCACGCCCGACTTCACCGGCAGCCAATGGCCCCTTGCCGACGTTCGGCTGCTGGCTCCCATCCTGGCCAGCAAGGTCGTCTGCATCGGCAAGAACTACGCCGCCCATATCGAGGAGATGGGCGGCGGGTCGTTTCCCGACCCGGTCATTTTCATGAAGCCCAACACCGCGATCGTCGGGCCCAACGTGCCGATCCAGCTGCCCGCCGATTCCAATCCGGTGCACTTCGAGGGCGAGCTTGCCGTCGTCATCGGCAGGCCCTGCAAGGACGTCCCGGCCGCGCGCGCCGCGGAGAACATCCTCGGCTACGCGATAGGCAATGACGTGTCGGCGCGCGATCAACAGAAGAAGGACGGCCAGTGGACCCGCGCCAAGGGCCACGACACCTTCTGTCCGGTCGGCCCATGGATCGTCACCGATGTCGATCCTTCCGACCTCGAGATCCGTACCGAAGTCAACGGCGACGTCAAGCAGCAGAGCCGAACGTCGCTGATGATCCACGACGTCGGCGCGATCGTCGAGTGGATCTCGGCGGTGATGACACTGCTACCCGGCGACTTGATCCTCACCGGCACGCCCGAGGGCGTCGGCCCGATCGAGGACGGCGACACCGTCAGCATTACCATCGAAGGCATCGGGACG
>JAVRPG010000714.1:0-6095 GCA_032162325.1 Mycobacterium sp.
CAGATTTCGTGAGACACCGAGTCGGTTGCGCAGCCGTGCGGGGATGGTGGGAATCGATGATCCATTCGGTAGATCGCTAACGGCACTGAGCTTTACGCCCATATCAGTCCGAGGCTGTGCGCCGCGAAACCGTCCGGCGCAGGGCTAGGCTAGGGCGGGAGCTTGGACGGCTGGCACGCTTCCATGACTGCTGTAATCGATTCCAGCCCCGGCCGGGTGGCTACCACCCGCACGATGGCGGTGTCCAGTCCTTCGGCGAGGTGCCGGAAGGCGGCGGCGGCGCCGGATGCCGGCCCGAAGTAGCCCACCAGCTTCGCCAGCTCCTCCGGGAACGCGTCGATCAATTCATCCTCGGAGGCGCCACGCTCGCGGCGATCCTCCAGTTCAGTCAGCGCTTCGTCGAAGCCCATCCGCCCGAACTGGCCTCGGTATCCCAGCGCTTTGTTCGTGCCGGGCCAGGCCAGCGCGTAACCCGTCAGCGCCTTGGTGTAAGCGCGGCGGGCAGCGTCCACGTCGTCGTCCACGCAGATACGGATGTACTCGATGACGGCGACGTCGCCCGGGTCGCGGCCGGCCGCCTGCGCACCCTCGTGCTCTACGGTCTCGCCGGCCAACGAACGACCCGCGCCGACGGCCGCAAGCTTGACCGCGGCGATGAGCAGCTGGTCCTCCGGCGGCGGAGGGCCGAGGTCGATGCCGTGGCTGCGCAGAATGGCGGTCAGTTCGTCGTGCCAGGCGGGGCTATTGGAGCGCGGAAAGCCAAGCCACTGCTGGCCATTCAGCGAGTCGAGCCGCAGGCCTTCGGGGCCGACGAGTCCGGCGGCGAGCTCGGAGGCGAGTAGCACGCCGAGGTTTTCCCGCAGCACCAGCATCGCGTCGAATTCCTCGCCGACGGGCCGTTCCCGCACCAGCCCGACACGCGGAAAGCTGTGCGGCCGTTGACAAGTGACGCGGCATGACGCGGCTATCCGGACAGTTTGCGGCGAATTTGGCAAGCGTGCGCTGCAGCAGATCGGGCGGCAGCTCCGTCGGCACCCCGAGCCGCAGGACCCCGCCGCCTTCGGTGGTGAACTCAGCCATCCGCCGCAGCGCCTCATCATGCCGGGCCAGAATGGCACGTGCCTCGCCCAGCAGCGCGGCGCCTGCCTCCGTCGGTCGCACGCCGGTGCTGCTGCGCTCCAGAAGCTTGACGCCGAGCTGCCGCTCGAGGCCACTGACCGTCTGCGACAACGCGGGCTGGCTGATGTGAAGCCACGCGACGCGGCCGACATTCCACCTTCCTCGGCCACGGCGACGAAGGCGGCTAGCTCCCGCAGCTCCATCGGTTCAGCTTATGGCCGCGATCTCGGCCGGGTATGCCAAGCTGCCCTCAATCTCAGCGCAGGCGGGGTTTCATTGCATACGACTGCGCGGCAACAAACGGAAGGGTGTCAGCCATGGAAACGCCACAGAACTCCTTCGATGTGATTGTCATCGGCGCCGGACCTGTCGGCCAGAATGTCGCCGCCCGTGCCCGCGCCGCCGGGCTGAGCGTCGCGGTGGTAGAACGCGAACTCGTCGGCGGCGAATGCTCCTACTGGGCCTGCGTACCAAGCAAAGCGCTGCTGAGGCCAGTCATCGCAGTGTCCGACTCCCGCCGAATCGACGGCGCCCGGGAAGCGGTCACCGGTTCCCTCGACACCGCAGGCGTTTTCGGGCGTCGCGACCGCTACGTGTCGAACTGGGACGACAGCGGCCAGGCCGACGCCTACGTGACGGGTATCGGCGCCGACTTGGTGCGCGGTCATGGCCGGTTGGACGGTCCACGCCGGGTCGCGGTCACACCGCCCGACGGCGACGTGGTGAGGCTCACCGCCCGGCAGGCCGTCGCGATCTCCATCGGCAGCGGCGCGGCGCTACCTGACATACCGGGTATCGCGGAGGCCAACCCGTGGACCAATCGCAAGGGCACCGACAGCAGCGAAGTGCCCGGCCGGCTCGCGGTCGTCGGCGGTGGCGGGGTCGCTGTGGAGATGGCGACCGCGTGGCAAGGCCTCGGCTCGTCGGTGACGCTGCTGGCCCGCCGCTCCGGCCTGCTGCCGCGGATGGAGCCGTTCGTCGGCGAGCTCGTCGGCCGCGGGCTCACTGAGACCGGAGTGGATGTACGTGTGGGCGTCTCCGTCACCAAGCTGCGCCGCCCCGGCGGCACGGGACCGGTGACGCTGGAGCTCGACGACGGCAACGACCTCGAGGTCGACGAGGTGTTGTTTGCCACCGGGCGCAAGCCGCTGACCGACGACATCGGTCTGGAGACCGTCGGCTTGACGCCAGGCACCTGGCTGGACGTCGACGACACGTGCCGCGTCCGCGACGTCGAGGACGGCTGGCTATACGCCGTAGGCGACGCGAATCACCGTGCGCTGCTCACCCATCAGGGCAAGTACCAGGCGCGAATTGCCGGCGCCGCGATCGGTGCCCGCGCCGCCGGAAAAGCGTTGGACACCAACGCATGGGGCGTGCACGCGACTACGGCCGACCATCATGCGGTTCCGCAGGTGTTCTTCACAGACCCCGAGGCCGCGGCCGTCGGCATCAACGCCAAGCAAGCCGAGGAGGCCGGTCATCGGGTGCAGGTGGTCGATGTGGAGATCGGCGAGGTGGTGATGGGCGCCAAACTCTACGCCGACGGCTACACCGGCCGGGCCCGGATGGTCGTCGACCTCGACCGCGGTTGCCTGCTCGGCGTGACGTTCGTCGGGCCGGGTGTCTCCGAGCTGTTGCACTCCGCGACCATCGCCGTCGCCGGCCAGGTGCCGATTGACCGGCTGTGGCACGCGGTTCCGTGCTTCCCGACGATCACCGAGGTGTGGCTTCGTCTGCTGGAGGCGTACCGCGATCAGGCCGCCGCCTAGAGCGAGACGTCGTACGGCTATTGAGCGAAGGTCTACCCAACAAAGACGTCGGAACGCGGCTCTTCATCTCACGACGCACCGTGCAGAACCGTGCGGCCGGCGAAGGGGCGCAGCTGTGTGTCGCGTCGTAGGAAATGCAGCGCTTCGTGAGACAGAACGCGGTGTGATCACAGTGAGACAAGTCGGAACTTCCGAGGTCAGCGGGAGCTGCCAGATGAAGTCCAGCGTGAGAACCTACAGCTGTCGAGATGCAGCGAAGATTAGCAACAGGCACCCTGTTGTTTAACTAGAGGTCGTAGTTGAATAATGCCGGCCGCGCCGAACGGCGGCGGAGTGGGTTCTCACTTCTCGTGGCCAAATCTCAATTCAGATGGCCACTGTCTGGCCAATTGGCCATGCGATCGAGATGCCTACGTACTGATGTCGGTGTTGCCCCTCAGGGTCTGTAGGAATTCTCAACCGTCGTCGCGGTCTTTGGCTTTGTGTCGCGCCTCGGCGATGTCGATGAGTTCAGGCAATGCGTCGAGGTCTTTCGGCCGGGCCGCGGCGGACTTGGACTTGATCACATCGTCGAGGTCCGCAACCTGCACCGTGACATGCCCAATGCTGTGCGGGTGGGCGCCCGGCAACAGCCCGTCGTAGCCGTCCGGAAACCCGGCCGGCGCAAACATGAGATCGAGGTCACCCAACGGTGTACGGAGATTGAGCATCTGCATGCCACGCAGAGATTCTGCCGAGCTGTCGAAGGGCAAGCCCTCCGCGAGGTCGTCCACACGAATTCCGGCGTCGAGAACCCGCAGCGCGTGCGACAAGCGATGCAGGTTATCCAATGCCGTCGACGGCGCAATGTCGATGTCATAGGTCGGGCGCCGCGCACCGTACAGTTGTGCGGCGTAGCCACCGACCAGGACGTAGTCCACGCGATGTCGGTTCAACGTCTCGATGATCCGCCTCGGGTCGAACGCGTCGCGACGGGTCACCCCCCCGGGCCGTTCTCTCGCAACTGGGCGGCGAATTGGTCTTGGGTTGCCCGCCGCACCGCGCGCTGTTCTGCGGACAACCGATTGCCCACAGCGTCTAGGGTGTCGTCGTGGTTGTCGTAGGCCTCCAACGTGATTCGCATTTCGAGATCGATGGCGGCCAAGATTCGCGCCAGAACGGGCAGTGACGGCTGCCTGGTACCGGATTCGATGCGCGCGACGGTGGACTGGGCCACATGGGCTGCGTCTGCGAGTTCACGTTGCGACATGCCCGCCCTCGCGCGCGCGACCTTCAGCAGATTGGCCGCCAACCGTTCGACATGGCCAGCCGTCGTCGCGCCCATAACCGCCACACAGCGACGATAGCCGATACGCTATCGCGATGGGGATTCCGGCTGACGCGAGATGGAGGCAGAACCGCAGATCGTCACACGAACCGAGAGGCTCCACCCGGTTAGGAAGGAATGCCTCGCTTCGTGAGACAAACGACCCACAATCGTCGTGAGACAACCCTCGAAAAGCGCAGGTCGCGAGGGTGTTGAGATGCCATCCGCGGTGAGAACCTACAACAGCTCCGATGACTGGCTTCCGGCCAGGATTCGACCGGTGCGGGGCGAGTCCTTCGACTCGTTGTGTGGCCGGCTTGCCGCAGCGAATGGCATCACGCCTACAGGGCTGCTGCGTGGGTGCATGTCCAAGCACCCACACGCACAGACTCCGATGGAGGCGGTTGCCCTTTGCATCGGGGTCGAGTCCGTTGCCTTGGAACGTTTGACCGTCGCAGATGTGCGGCGTCGCTGGGGGCGGCGGCTTGCAACGACGGTATGGCTGTGTCGTCGCTGCAGCGCTAGAGGTATCGAGGATGCTCTGCGGGCGCGCTATATCCAATTTGTAACTGATGAACTCGACCACGCGGACGCGGCCCTGAGCCTTCTTGAGGAATGCGGAGGCGAAGTCGACCCAGTTCTTCACGCCTCCCGTCGTCCAGGCATTCACGTGCTCGATCGCGCGTACCGCCGTCATCACCGTTGCCTGCGGACTTTCTTGGGCGGCAGTGTCGAGGGCGGTACTCATTGCCATGACGTCCCGTAACTCATGCACGGATTGCGCGTCTAGGTAACGATTGTTGCGGGCCATCTTCTCGACGTCTCGGCCCATCCAGTCATTCAACGGCTGGAAAGATTCAGGTGCCCGCCTTGGGACCCCACGAAAAGAACGAGCTCTGCCCGTCGATGAACAAGATCCGTCCGTTGAGGATGCACCACGTGTGTTTGGCCGCGTGATTCATTGCCTTGAACGCTTCGACGAGTGACCGCGCCGTTGCATCGGCTGCATGAACCTCTATGTTGGGCAACACTACTCGTGCGTAGATCATGTGATGGTCACGCTCCCACTCGACCTCACCCTCCGGTACGATGGGTTCCTTCTCCGGAGGTATGGGAGCGAGGAGCTCCGTCGGCGGAACTTCGAACTGGTCCGTGTACTCCGGGTGTCCGACGCAGCCACTCAGAAGCGCGGCGTTGTAGAACGTCACTTGCCCATGAGTTACTTCGTGCTGCGGCAGGTTGGTCTTCTCAAGTCGAAGCCACACGATGCAGTCTGCTCGCCACGGTTCACGAACGATGACCTGCTCGCACAGTTGCAGCCGTCGCCACGTCGGCACGCCGCTTGGCGCCCATATGTCCTCTCGCGCAACACTTGTGGGTTCGGCCCCGTTGGCTATGGCTTCTTCTCGCAGCACATCGTCGGCGGCGTCGGTGACGAGCAGGCTCAGCCTCCAGAAGAGCCCATTGCCGCGTTCGGCGACGTTGAGGTTCCTGTGTTCCGCCATCGCGAAAAGCGTGTCGCGCCTGAAGGAGATCTCCTCTACCTCGCGCCCAATCTCGGTCGACGTCACCAGATCACGCGATGCGGCGACGGTCGCCGCTGGGTTGAGCATCTCGACGTCCAACTGCTCGAGTAGCCCCGCGATCTCCGACCTCGCGCCGTCGTCGATCGTGTACGTCTGTTTCTTCGTTTCCGATGGTGGAGGCGGGACCAACCGACGTAGCAGTGAGTCGATGCGCGCCACAACGCCATTGGACCAGTCAGGCGGAGCGAACCGCTGCAGGAATGTCGCAATCGGTGACGGAGTAACCGGATCGGGGGCGCTCGGTGAAATCAGTTCTGGTAACCGAGACTCGATCCGTGACGTGATGGGCTCGACGTGCCTCGAAAACTTCGG
>JAVRPG010000715.1:0-3549 GCA_032162325.1 Mycobacterium sp.
GTCCACCGAATCTCTCCTTCACGTTCCTGCCTGCACGCTGCACACTATGGTCGGACCGGTAGCACCGGTCAGCCACGGGCCGAAGCTCGCCGCGGGGAGGTGGGGCGTGACCGACGACGCAATCAGCATCGGTGGTGTCAACCTTGCCGATCGATGCACCTATTCGGAGAGGATGCCGTACGAGGCGTTCCGCAAGCTCCGCGAGCGCGCGCCGGTCGCATGGCACCCGTACAAGGACGGACCCGGTTTCCTGGCCCTCACCGGCTATGACGAGGTCCTGGCCGTGTCCCGCGATAGCGCCACGTGGTCGTCGGAGACGGACGCCGTGTACTTCGACGTGCCCGGTCCCGACGACTTGGCCGACATGCGGGGCGTGATGATGTTGACGATGGACCCGCCGCGGCACACTGCGTTGCGCGCGTTGGTCAACAAGGGATTCACGCCTCGGCAGGTCGCGAAGCTCAATGAGCGCATCGCGGACATGGCGCGCGACGTGGTCGACCGGGTCATCGAACAGGGCGAATGCGACTTCGTCAACGACGTCGCCGGGGCGCTCCCGTCCTACGTGATCGCCGAACTGCTCGGCATTCCGCTGGAAGACGGCTACCGACTCTACGAGCTGACCGAAATCACGAACACCGGTCTCGTCGGCGACCCGCGCGCCACGGAGGCGGCCATGGAGATGTTCGCTTATGCCGCGGAACTCGCGGCCCGCAAACGCGCGCAGCCCGGCGACGACATCGCAACATCCCTGGTGCATGCCGAAGTCGATGGCCAGCACCTCACCGATATGGAGTTCAACCTCTTCTTCATACTGCTGATAAATGCGGGCGGCGACACAACCCGTAATCTCGTCGCGGGCGGCATGGGCGTGTTGATCGAGCATCCAGAGGAGTGGACGAAGCTGGAGGCGGACCCGTCGCTACTGCCCACAGCAGTCGAGGAGATGCTCCGCTATGTCAGCCCCGTCATCGTGTTCGTTCGCACGGCCACGAAGGACACCGAACTGCGCGGGGTGCGCGTAAAGAAGGGTGACCGGGCGGCGATGTTTTACCCGTCGGCCAACCGAGACGAGACGCAGTTCGCCGATCCCGATCGCTTCGACGTGAGTCGCACGCCGAACCCGCACGTGGCGTTCGGCGGTGGCGGAACACATTTCTGCCTGGGCGCGAACCTGGCCCGGGTAGAGGCGGCCGCCATCGTGTCCGAGGTGCTGTCGCGGATGAAGAATCTGGAGCTGGCGGGGCCGATGGAGCGCATGCGGTCGATGTTGATCAACGGCATTCACTCCATGCCTGTCCGGTTCACGCCTGCTCGACCCGTGGGTGCCCGGTGATGACACGGATGGTTTGACGCCGCTGGCACGCGATTGTCGGCGTGCGTAAGTCGCCGTGAGCGTGTCAGGCGAGGTCGTCGGCGTCGGTCACTTATGGCCCAAGGCCGACTCGCTGCATTGCCGGGTTTTCAGCTAGTACCAAAAATACGGTGAATAGGCTTTTGGCCCGCCACCACCGACGAGTCCGACATCGAGGACACCGCCAGCACAACAAGAACGCGGACTGGCTCGTCCGTGGTCATAGATTCGATCACCTGCGCCGGGAGCACGAGCGTCGGAGACAGCGTCAGAATCCAGAAGCAGACAAAACCATAGCGCTTAGGGCGGGACTGAGAGCTTCCCTGCCCCAAGCGCGGTCGTTGTCAGTGGTGGAATAGCAGGGCGCCCATATCCCCGCCGAATGGCTGTTGGTTTTGGGCGGCCTCTTGTGAGGCTGCCCCGGGAGTAGCGGTAACTTGGACATTTCCCGGGCTCTGATGCACGGTAGCGTCGGCCGCAGCGATCGGTGCCAGTCCAATGGCTGCCGCGGATGCGGCGATGGCCAGTGGCGCGACATGGCGCAGTTTCATTTGTTTTTCTCCTTATTTAGGTGACATCGCTAGGTGCGGTGTCGTGCCATCTACCGAGCAGCGCCCTTGCTGCGCCGTGGTATTGACGTGGCACATACAAGTGAAGGCTTCGCGACGGCGCCCGGACACCTTTAGTACATTGCGTGCATCACCTGGCCCACGCCTTCAGTGCTGCCGCCAAAGGCCGCTACCGGCCAGCCGAACGCGCACATTGGCGCTAGCCGGTAACAGCGGTTGATCTTGACCCACAGCCAGCGCTACGAGTGTGCGCTCGGCACGGCCAATTTCGCGGACCCCGGAGAATCCGGCCAATTAGCGCACCGTTTACGGGCGGCCGAATTGCGGAAGGTGTACGGAAAGACCCCTACCGATATGCGCGGCAAGATGAAGGAGGCACGAGAACGCCTCGACAACGGCGCGGCGGTCAAGGACTCCAAACGCACGCTGGCCGACTGGCTGGCCTACTGGGGCCACCACACTGGCCGCGTCGGACCGCAAAGAGTCCACCAAAGAGCTATACGCCAACCTCTGCCGTCGCCACCTTGAGCCTGAGCCGTTCGCGGCAATCCGGCTCGACAAGCTGAAGCCGAGTGACGTCGAGGCCCTGGTACTGGCGATGCGTGCAAAGACCAAGGCGGGCAAGCGCACCGAGAAGAACCTCAACCCTGACCCGGTCCGGGCACTATCCGACGCGACGATCAGGCAGACCTACACAGTCCTGCGGGCCGGTCTCGACGGTGCGGTGCGCGACGGCCTACTGGCCAAGAACCCGGCTGCCGCCGTGAAGCGTCCGGGCATCGCCCGAAGGGAAGCCAGGCACGCCAGCGCGGTCGGGGTGAACAAGCTCCTGCTGTCCGCCGACGGTCTGCGCTACCGCAACGTCCTGGTGCTCATCGCGGCCACCGGGTTGCGGCGTGGCGAGGCGCTGGCCCTTCACTGGTCCGATGTCGACCTCGACGCTGGGATGCTGGTGGTGCGGGGCACCCTCGGACGGGTCGGCGGCAAGCTGGTGATAACCGAGCCGAAGACGGATCGCTCGCGGCGGACCGTGCCGATCGCCCCTCCCCTGGTCGCCATGCTGCGGGCACACCGTGCCGAGCAGAACGCCGAACGGCTCGCGGCGGCCAACCAGTGGCAGGACCACGGGCTTGTGTTCGCCTCCGAGTTCGGCACGCCGGTCGACCCGCGCAACATCCTGCGGACGATTCAGAACGCGGCGCAGAAGGCGGGCATGTCCGACATCGGGGTGCACACGCTGCGCCATAGTGCCGCCGTGGCCTGGCTTGAGACGGGAGTACACATCAAGGCCGTGGCTGACCTGCTGGGACACAGCTCGATCGCGATCACCGGAGACATCTACGGGCACACCAGTGATGACACGGCACGGGCAGCAGTTGAGGGCCTGGCCGGAGAGCTCGGTCTCCTGGACTAAATCAGCCGTTGCTATCCACACCCCTGGGGGGTATGAAAAAGGCGCCCCATGATTTCTCCGAAACTGCCTCTGAGCTGCTTCTTCCCTGGTCGGGCTGACAGGATTTGAACCTGCGACCACTTGACCCCCAGAAAATAGCGGTAACGCATCTCCCCAGGTTGGTGGCGGTGTTCGTGGTTGACCAGCGGTGCGTGACGTTCACTGACGTGGAG
>JAVRPG010000716.1:0-3864 GCA_032162325.1 Mycobacterium sp.
AACGCCGCGTGCGACTACGCGCCAGTGGTGATGGTCAACTGGGAATTTTTCGACAACCAGACACCGTCATCGGCCCGCGACCTCGTCGACGGGCTGCGGGCAGGCGAACCCCCGGAACCGACCCGCGGCGCGCCGCTGTGCACGTTCAGGGAAACCGCCAGAACCCTTGCGGGACTGCCGGACTCACGAGGGTCGGGTAGCGAGGTCGGGGATGCGACCCTGGCCGGGCTTCGGATAGCACACGAGCGCGGCATGGAGGCGCCGGACGCATGACCCCGTTGACTCCCGTGTTGAGCCGGTTCTGGGACGAACCGGAGCCGTGGTCACTTGACACCTATCGTCGCCACGACGGCTACCACGCGCTGGAGCGCGCGTTGGGCATGGACCCGGATGCTGTCATTGCCCTGGTCAAGGATTCGGGGCTGCGCGGGCGCGGCGGGGCCGGGTTCCCGACCGGGACGAAATGGTCGTTCATCCCGCAGGACGACACCGGTGCAGGCGCAAAGCCGCATTATCTGGTGATCAACGCCGACGAATCCGAACCCGGCACCTGCAAAGACATTCCGCTGATGCTGACGACGCCGCACTTCCTCGTCGAAGGCGCGATCATCGCGGCGTACGCGATCCGGGCGCATCACGCCTTCCTCTACGTCCGGGGCGAGGTCGTCCCGGTGCTGCGCCGGCTGCAGACCGCAGTCGCCGAAGCCTACGACGCCGGATATCTCGGCAAGGACATTCGCGGCACCGGTTTCGATCTGGAGTTGATCGTGCACGCGGGCGCGGGCGCCTATATCTGCGGCGAGGAGACCGCGCTGCTGGACTCGCTGGAGGGCCGCCGCGGCCAGCCAAGGCTGAGGCCGCCGTTTCCCGCGGTGGCGGGTCTGTACGCCTGCCCGACCGTGGTCAACAACGTGGAATCCATTGCCAGCGTGCCACCGATCCTGCTCAACGGCGCGGACTGGTTCCGGTCGATGGGCTCCGAGAAATCGCCCGGCTTCACGCTGTATTCGTTGTCCGGTCACGTCACCACACCCGGGCAGTACGAGGCACCGCTCGGGATCACGCTCCGCGAACTGTTGGAGTACGCGGGCGGAGTGCGGGCCGGACACTCACTGAAGTTCTGGACACCCGGCGGCTCGTCGACCCCACTGCTGACCGACGAACACCTCGACGTGCCACTGGATTACGAGGGCATGGCGGGCGTGGGGTCAATGCTGGGCACTAAGGCACTGCAGATCTTCGATGACACCACATGCGTGGTGCGCGCGGTGCGTCGCTGGACTGAGTTCTACGCGCATGAGTCCTGCGGAAAGTGCACCCCGTGCCGCGAGGGCACGTACTGGCTGGCTCAGATCTACGAACGCCTGGAGAACGGCGCAGGCACCGAGGAAGACATCGACAAGCTGCTGGACATCTCCGACACAATTTTCGGAAAGTCCTTCTGCGCGTTGGGCGACGGCGCCGCCAGCCCGATCCTGTCGTCGATCAAGTTCTTCCGAGACGAGTACGTCGCACACCTCGACGGCGGCTGTCCGTTCGATCCGCACGCCTCGACACTGATGGCCACCGAAGGAGTAGGTGCCTAGATGGTGCGTTCTATTCGTGAGCAGACGCAAAGGGCCCAAATTTCTCGGCGTGTCGGGGACCTTTGCGTCTGCTCGCGCAGAAAAGGAGTGGGTGTCTAGATGACGCAGACCGCTGACACCGGCACCGCCGCCGCACCGGTCGAGATGGTCAACCTGACCATCGACGACGTGGAAGTCAGTGTGCCCAAGGGCACGTTGGTGATTCGGGCGGCCGAGTTGATCGGCGTCCAGATTCCGCGGTTCTGCGATCACCCACTGCTGGACCCGGTGGGCGCCTGCAGGCAATGCCTGGTCGAGGTGGAGGGACAGCGCAAGCCGATGGCGTCCTGCACCACGACGGTCACACCCGACATGGTGGTGCGCACGCAGTACACCTCGGAGGCGGCGGACAAGGCGCAGCACGGGGTGATGGAACTCCTGCTGATCAACCATCCGCTGGACTGCCCGGTCTGTGACAAGGGCGGAGAGTGCCCGCTGCAGAACCAGGCGATGTCCAACGGCCGGGTCGAAACGCGGTTCGAGGACGTCAAGCGGACATTCCCGAAGCCGATCAACATCTCGTCGCAGGTGCTGCTGGACCGGGAACGCTGCGTGCTGTGCGCACGCTGCACCCGATTCTCCGATCAGATCGCCGGCGACCCGTTCATCGAGCTGCTGGAACGCGGTGCGCTGCAACAGGTTGGCATCGCCCCTGGCGAACCGTTCCAGTCGTACTTCTCCGGCAACACCGTGCAGATCTGCCCGGTCGGCGCGCTCACCGGCGCCGCGTACCGGTTCCGCGCCCGGCCGTTTGACCTGGTGTCCAGCCCCAGCGCCTGTGAGCACTGCGCGTCGGGGTGCGCTCAGCGCACTGATCACCGGCGCGGAAAAGTGCTGCGCCGCTTGGCCGGTGACGATCCGCAGGTGAACGAGGAGTGGAACTGCGACAAGGGCCGCTGGGCGTTCACCTACACGACGGTCGGTGACCGCATCACCACCCCGCTCGTTCGCGACGACGACGGCAAGCTCCGGCCGGCGTCCTGGTCAGAAGCCCTCGGCATCGCAGCTGCCGGGCTGGCGGCCGCCAACGGCAGCGCCGGAGTCCTCGTCGGTGGGCGTTCCACCGTTGAGGACGCCTACGCCTATTCGAAGTTCGCACGGATAGTGTTGGGCACCAACGACATCGACTTCCGCGCGCGGCAGCACAGCGACGAGGAGGTCGCGTTCCTCGCCGCGCACATCGCCGGTCAGCCGATGACGGTCACCTACGCGGACCTGGACAGTGCCCCGGCGGTCCTGCTGGTGGGCTTCGAGCCCGAAGAGGAATCGCCGATCGTGTACCTGCGGCTGCGCAAGGCGGCCCGCAAGAACGCGCTGCAGGTGAAGTCGGTCGCGCCGTTCGCGACGCGCGGGCTGACCAAGATGGCGGGCAAGCTCATTGAGTGTGCGCCCGGTGCAGAGGCCGCTGCCCTGGACGACCTCTCCGATGATGCACAGCTGAAACTCCCCGGCGCGCTCATCCTGGTCGGAGAGCGACTCGCCGGCTCCCCCGGAGCGTTCTCAGCGGCAAGCAGATTGGCCGCCGCCACCGGTGCCCGGTTGGCGTGGGTGCCGCGGCGCGCCGGCGAACGCGGTGCGCTGGAAGCCGGTGCGCTGCCCGGCCTGTTGCCCGCCGGCCGCCCACTGGGCGACGCGTCGGCCCGCGAGCAGACCGCCACCGCCTGGAACGTCGACGAGCTGCCGACCGCCGACGGCCGCGACACCACCGCCATTCTGGCCGCGGCACGCGACGGCGAACTCGGGGCGCTGCTGATCGGCGGGGTCGAACTGGCCGACCTGCCAGACCCCGACGCCGCCCTTGCGGCCGTCGACGCCGCGCCGTTCGTGGTCAGCCTGGAACTGCGGGAGAGCGCGGTGACCAACCTCGCCGACGTGGTATTCCCGGTGGCACCGGTGGTGGAGAAGGCCGGTTCGTTCGTCAACTGGGAAGGGCGGATTCGGCCTTTCGCGCCGTCACTGCAGACCAACGCAATCCCTGACCTGCGGGTGCTTCACTTCCTTGCCGACGAGATCGGCGTCGACCTCGCCCTGCCGAACGCGGCGGCCGCCGGTGACGAGCTGGCCCGCCTCGGACAGTGGGGCGGGACGCGGCCCAGCGCACCGCAGGTCTTGCCGGAGCGTCCTTCAGCGCCCGGATCCGGTCAGGCGGTGCTCGCAAGTTGGCGGATGCTGCTCGACGCGGGGCGACTGCAGGACGGCGAACCCTATCTCGCAGGAACTGCTCACCCGCCCGTCGCCA
>JAVRPG010000717.1:0-8634 GCA_032162325.1 Mycobacterium sp.
TGGTGCCCCGATCCACGGACTTGCCAGTCGCGGTGGCGGTGCGGCGCTTGCGCTGCGTCGGAATGGCAGCTGCGGCACCCGCGGCGGCGTGCGCCCAAAATGCGGGATGCGCCGCGGCGACGCGGAGGGTCCGCGACATGCCGGCAACGCCTACGCCGGTGAACGCGTTGATGTTCGTCATGATCTGGGCACCCTCCTTTCGACTCGCGGTGTGATCTTGAGGCTAAGCGTATCAGGCCGGACCCACAACCGATTTTCTGACCAGCGGTTTTGGCATGATCTTTACGACGATTGGCGGCCTTTGACCAACGCGAGCACGTCCGGGCCGTATTGCTCGAGCTTGCGCGCGCCGATGCCGGGGATCGCCACAAGCGCGGCGTCGTCTGTCGGCAGTGTCTCGGCGATCGCGATCAACGTGTTGTCGGTGAACACCACATACGCCGGCACGCTCATCTCCTTTGAGGTGCGCAGGCGCCAGTCCTTGAGCTGGGCGAGCAGCTCCTCGTCGATGTCGGACGGGCAGCTTTCGCAGCGCCGCAGCATGATGGCCGGCGGCGTGGTCAGGGTGTTGTTGCAGACGCGGCAGCGCGGTGTGGCGCCGCGCGGCCGTCGAGGCCGGTTGGGGCTGGCGTCGCTTGGCGATTGGGGCGCGATGCCGTTGAGGAAGCGTGACGGCCGTCGACTCTGTCGGCCACCCGGCGTCCTTGCCAACGCCCAACTCAGTGCCAAATGCGTTCTGGCTCTTGTGATTCCGACATAAAGCAGCCGGCGTTCCTCTTCGACCGGCTCGCTGTCGGGACCGTGCGCTAATGCGTGCGAGATGGGCAGTGTGCCGTCGGCCAGCCCGACCAGGAACACCGCATCCCATTCCAGCCCCTTCGCGGCGTGCAGCGACGCCAGGGTGACGCCCTGCACGACCGGGGGATGGCGCGCGTCGGCGCGCTGCCGCAGTTCGGCGACGAGGGCGCGCAGGTCCAGCGACGGCCGTTGCGCCACTTCCTCGTCGACGAGTTCGGCCAGCGCAGTCAACGCCTCCCACCGCTCTCTGGCCTTGGTGCCCGGCGGCGGCTCGGCAGTGAGCCCGAGCGGCTCGAGTACCGCGCGCACGACCTCGGGCAGTTCTCCGTCGACGTCTCGTTCGGCCGCGCGCTGCAGCGCCAGCAGCGCCTGCCGGATCTCCTGGCGGCTGAAGAAGCCCTCGCCGCCGCGCACCTGGAACGGAACACCGGCCTCGGTGAGCGCCTCTTCGTAGACCTCCGACTGTGCGTTGATGCGGTACAACACGGCGATCTCCGATGCCGCGGTGCCCGAATCGATCAGGTTCTTGATCTTCTTGGCCACCGCGGCGGCCTCGGCGACCTCGTCGGGGTGTTCGGTGAACGACGGCGCCGGGCCGGGGTCGCGCTGTCCGACGAGGTGCAGCTTGCTGCCGGCCATCCGGCCGCGCGCGGCGGCGATCACACGATTGGCGAGCGACACCACCTGCGGGGTGGATCGGTAGTCCCGCTCCAGGCGCACCACCTCGGCGTCGGGAAACCGCCGCGAAAAGTCGAGCAGGTACCGCGGTGTGGCGCCGGTGAACGAATAGATGGTCTGGTTGGCGTCGCCGACGACCGTGAGGTCGTCGCGGCCGCCGAGCCAGGCGTCGAGCACCCGCTGCTGCAGCGGGGTTACGTCCTGGTATTCGTCGACGACAAAGCAGCGGTAGCGGTCGCGGAATTCCTGTGCGACCGCGTCGTCGTTTTCGATCGCGGCCGCGGTGTGCAACAGCAGATCGTCGAAGTCGAGCAGCGCCATGCCGTCACGGCGAGCCTTGAGGGTCTCGTATCCGGCGTAGACGGTTGCGATCTTCGTGGCGTCGAACGGGATGTCGCGGCCGGCCTGCGCAACCGTGGCCGCGTAGCCCTCGGGGCTGATCAAAGATGCCTTCGCCCATTCGATTTCGCCGGCGAGGTCGCGCACGTCGTCGGTGCTCGCTGACAGGCCTGCGCGGTTCGCGGCCTGAGCCACGACCGCGAACTTGGTGTCGAGCAGCTGCCATCCGGTGTCGCCGACGACGCGCGGCCAGAAGTACGACAGCTGGCGGCGAGCCGCAGCGTGAAAGGTCATCGCCTGCACGGATGACGTGCCGACATCCCCGGAAGCAGCGTCGAGCGCACGCAGCCGGCTGCGCATCTCGCCTGCGGCCCGCTGCGTGAACGTCACCGCCAGTACCTGCTGCGGCGCGACGTGTCCCGCCGCGACGAGGTTGGCGATTCGGCGGGTGATGGTGCGGGTCTTGCCGGTCCCGGCGCCGGCCAGCACACACACCGGCCCACGGGCGGCCAGGACGGCTTCGCGCTGTTCGTCGTCGAGGTCACCGGTGATGAGTTCGCGCTCGCTGGAGGGGGCCTCGACCGGCATGCGGTCCATCTTGGCAGGGCGCTGTGACAAAAGCCGGGCGCGGCGCGGGCATGTTGGCGGCATCCGATACGTTGACTGCCTTATGAGGGCTCTGACCATGTACACCACCTCGTGGTGTGGCTACTGCTTCCGCCTCAAGAAGGTGCTGAAGGCGGAGGGGATTCGGTTCGTCGAGGTCGACATCGAAGCCGATCCGGCCGCCGGGGAATTCGTGGCCTCGGTCAACGGCGGCAATCAGACCGTGCCAACGCTGAAGTTCGCCGACGGCTCAACGCTGACCAACCCGAGCGGGGCCGAGGTCAAGGCGAAGCTCGCCAGCTAGTTCTTCTCGGCCGAATACGGTCAGTCCTGCGCCGCCCAGGATTCGATGATCTCCCTGGCGATCGAAATCGATCCCGGCAACAACAGCCGCGACGGTGAGTCGCTGCTCCAGTCGCCGTGATCAAGCGCTTCACGAACCTCGGCGCGGGTGAACCACGACGCCTCCGCGATCTCGCCGTCGTTGAACGAGAACTCCTGCTCCGGGTCGCCGATGGCGTGGAACCCGACCATCAGCGACCGCGGAAACGGCCATGGCTGGCTGCCCAGATAGAGGACGTCGGTCACGGTCAACCCGATCTCCTCGGCGATCTCGCGGACCACGCACGACTCGAACGACTCGCCCGCCTCCACGAAACCGGCCAGCAGCGAGAACAGCCGCTCGGGCCACACCGTCTGCCGGGCCAGTACCGCCCGGTCGTGGCCGTCGTGGACCAGACAGATCACCGCGGGGTCGATGCGGGGAAACTCCTCATGCCCATTCGTCGCGTTGACCCTCGCCCAGCCGCCCTTGATCGACTTGGTCGGCGCGCCGTCGACCGCGCTGAACCGCGCGTTGTCATGCCAGTTCAGCAGGGCGGTCGCCGTCGCCACCAACTGGGCGCTGACATCGTCGAAGATCTGCCCGGCCCGGCGCAGGTCGAGCACCTCGGTTTCGGCGTGCGGGTCCTCGGGCCCCTCCAGCGCGGCGCGGATCCCCCACACATGCCGGCCGTCGGCGAGGCGGCCGAGGAAGACGGCGTTCTCCGGCGGTTTGTCGCCGAGCTTGGCGGCCTTGCCGAGCACCGCTTGGCCGCCCGAGATCAGGACCTGGTTGCGCCGATCGACCCGCAACAACAAGGCGTCGGTCCATCCGGCCATCGCCGCATCGACGTCGGTGCGCAGCTCATCAGCACGGTCCGCACCGATGCGGGACAGCAGCGGAACGTTGCGTAGTTGAAGCCCTGCGAATTCGCTCGCCTCCGTCATCGCTCGGCCTCCGCGCTGCGGATGTACAGCAGCCTGTCACCGAGCTCAAGGGCGTCGACCTCGGGAGCGTCGACGCGCACCAGCTCTCCGCCGCGAACGACGCCCAGCACGATGTCGGTCAGGTGCCTCGGCGAGCCGCCTGCCTCCTTCGGAGTGACTTCGCGTTCGGCGAGCGCGAATCCGGCGTCGGGGGTCAGCAGGTCTTCCATCATCTCCACAACGCTGGGTGTCTGGGTAGCTATGCCCAGCAGCCGGCCTGCGGTCTCCGACGACACCACGGTGGAGTCCGCACCGGACTGGCGCAGCAGGTGCTGATTCTCGGCCTCCCTGGCCGCTGCGATGATCTTGGCGGTGGGCGCGAGCTCGCGGGCGGTCAACGTGACGAGCACGGCGCTGGCGTCGTCATCGGTCGCGACGATGATCGACTTCGCGTGTTGGGCGCTGGCCAGCCGCAACACCTCGGACTTGGTGGCATCGCCGCGAACGGTGACCAGCCCCGCGCTCTTCGCGCGTTCGAGTGCTGTGGCGTTCTCGTCGACGACGACGATGTCGGCCGGTGCCACCTCGTCGCCGACCATCGCGGAGACCGCCGTCCTGCCTTTGGTGCCGTATCCGACGACGACGGTGTGGTTGCGCACTCTGCTCCTCCATCGCTGGATCTTCAATGCTTGGCGCGACTGCGTCGTCAGCGTTTCCACCGTGGTACCGATCAGGACGATCAGGAACGCGATGCGCAGCGGCGTGATGACCAGGACGTTGATCAGCCGGGCCTCGGGAGTGAATGGGGTGATGTCGCCGTACCCGGTCGTCGACAGCGACACAGTCGCGTAGTACAGGCAGTCCAGGAACGACAGCGGGTTGTCCTGCACGTCGCGGTAGCCGTCGCGGTCCAGGTACACGATAAGCACGGCCGCGAACAGCGCGAGCGTCGCGTAGACGATGCGGCGGATGATCCGCTGGGTCGGGCTGATGAACGGCTCGGGAATGCGCAGGATGTCCACGAGGGCGGCGTCGGGCCGCGATGTCAGGTTCTCGTCGATCGCCTCGAGTCGGCGTCGCAACCTGCCTTTAGCCACGAGGACCCGTCATCGATCCGAGGGGGCGCACGCCACAATGTAATCATGACCTCTCCCACGCCCGAACTGCAGCAGATCTCCAGCCCGACACCCACCTACCGTCTCGCGGCGCTCCTGCTGGGCTCGGGTGTCCTCCACTTTGTGATGCCCAAGCCGTACGACACGATCGTTCCGGCCGAACTGCCGGGCAGTCAGCGGTTTTACACCTATGCCTCCGGGGTGGCGGAGCTGGCGAGCGGTGCGCTGCTGCTGTCCCCGCGCACGAGGAAGCTTGGCGCGCTGTCGGCAGTCGCGGTGTTCGTCGGGGTCTTTCCGGCCAACCTCAACCTGGTGCGGCTGTGGCGCGACAAGCCGCTGTTCATGCGACTCGGTGCGATCGCGCGGCTCCCGCTGCAGATCCCGATGATCATCCAGGCGTTCAAGGTCTATCGCAACTCCTAGGCACAGCGCTCCTAGGCATAGCGCGCTAGTCGCTTGTGGCGGTTTCGACGAGCGCGCTGGCCGTGCTTCGTGCGGATTTGACCGATGCCGTTATGGATTCGCTGTCTTCAGGCATGCCGCGCGAGATGACGATCGCTCCAACCATCAACGCGACAACGCTCCACGCGCGTCGCTTCCGGTCAGACCGGTCACCCTCGAGCACCTCAGCTATACGATCCACCAGCGTGGAGAGTTTGCGTTCGTAGGCTTGCTTCACCGCAGGGTCTGCCCGAGAGACATCTGCACTCAGCGCGGGCATTACGCAGCCATCGGCCGGGTCCGCGCTGTGCTGCGTGCTGATGTAGTCGTCGAGGAAGCTCTGGAGCTGTGAGCGTCGCTCCGCCAGAGTCCCGGAATCCGTCTCGGAGAGGAAGGGCTCGCCGACGCACGCGTCGATCACCGCCTCGAGTATTGCTTCTTTGTTCGGGAAGTTCGAATAAAACGCACCCGATGTCACGCCCGCCGCGGCCGCGAGTCCGTCGACACCAATTCCATTGAAGCCACTGGTTTTCAGTGCCCGCGCGCCGGCATGAACCAGCGCTCTTCGCGCTCTGGCCTTCTGATCCGGCGGATATCTCATCGCTTCCTCCGTCTGCGCCTTGCAACCTCGGTAAGTATAGGATAGCGTGCGTTATATAACGATCGCTATCCTACAGCCAGACAGAAAGGCGCCATGTGACCAGCCAACAAGCAGTGGAGTTCGCAAACTTCTTCGCCGACCTAGGAACGCGCTCCGGGAATCCCGAGTTCGACCTGTCAACCGTCCGAGACGTCGTCGAGACGATGCACCTCGCAACGAAGGAACCCGAAGGCGTCAGCTACGCCGAAGTGGATGCAGGCGGAGTCGAGGCACTCTGGTGCCTCCCGGCGGACAGCGAACCGGATCGGGTGCTGCTGCACAACCACATGGGTGGCAGTGTCGTCACCTCGATGCACTCCGAACGCAAGGCCGCCGCACACATCGCCAAAGCCGCCGGCGTCCGCGCCCTGGTGTTGAACTTCCGCCGGGCGCCGGAGAACAAGTTCCCCGCGCAGCTCGAAGACGTCGATAGTGCCTATGGCTGGCTTCTCGACCAGGGTTATCGGCCCGAGAACATCGCCAGTGTCGGGAATTCGATCGGCGGCAACTTCGCGGTCGGTCTCGCCCTGAGGCTGCGCGATAAAGGAGCCGCATTGCCCGGAGCAATCCTGTCCATCTCTGGATGGTTCGACACCACGCTGACGAACGAAACCATCGACGGTAATGCCGATCTGGACAAGCTTCTCTCCCGCCCGTTGCTGGAGTTCTTCCGATCGTCCTGGCTGGACGGCACCGGAGTTGATTGGACTGACCCGCGGGTCAACCTGCTCGCCGCCGACCTCGCCGGTCTGCCTCCAATCGCGGTGTACTACGGCAGCGACGAGCTGCTCGCGGGTGACGCCCTCGAGTTCGCGCGACGAGCCAAAGCCGCAGGCAACGACGTCACCCTGCGATCCGTTCCCGCCGGTCAGCATTCGTCCATCATCGGCGCCGGCCGCGTACCCGAAGTAGACCAGGCGATCAGGGAGATGGGCGGTTGGTTGCGGTCGACCCTTGGCCTCAAGCCGGTTGACGCGTAGTCGGACGAACGCCGCCTCAATCAATCCCGCCGAGACGTCAACTTACGCGGCCTGCGCCAGCATCGCGGCGAGGTCGTCGATGCCGGGCAGCGTGTCGGGGGTGACTGTCTGGCCGGTGCGCACGTAATGGAACGCCGCACACACCGATTCCACCGGGCAGCCGTGCAGTTGCGCCCACGCCAGCCGGTACACCGCGAGCTGAATCGCCGCATGCTGCTTGGCTTCTGGAGTGTCGGGAGGCTCGCCGGTCTTCCAGTCCACCACTGTGGTGCCGCCGTCGTCGTCGGCGAAGATCGCGTCGATGCGTCCCCGCACCACGCGGCCGCCGATGACCATGTCGAACGGGACCTCCACATCGATCGGCGTGCGGGCCGCCCACGGAGACACCGCGAACGCGGCCTGCAGTTCGGCGAGATCTTCGGTGTCGCCGGCGTCGCGATCGACGGCACCGGGCAGGTCGTCGAGATCGAAGAGCCGCTCGGCGTGGAAGAACCGCTGCACCCAGTCGTGAAATGCGGTGCCCAGCAGGGCATGAGGGTCGGGCCGGGTCGGAAGACGACGGCGTAGCCGCTGCGCGACCGCGTCGGGGTCGCGGCCGAGCTCGACCAGCGTGCTGACCGACAGCTGCGCGGGCAACGGCGGTGCGGGCGGGTCGGTTGCGCGGTCGCGCTCGGCCAACAGGGCGTCGACGTCGGCTGCCCATCCGTCGACATCGGCCGTGTTCGCATCGAGCCCGCCCGACATCGCCTCGGTCACCAGCGCCGCGCCGTTGTCAACGCCCTTCCTCTGCGCGCCGATGGGATCGGCGGGCCAAAGCGCTTCGATCACCCTGTCGCGCAACGGGTTCGGCTCACCATCGGCGGGCGCCGTTGCCCAGTGTTCGACGACGCCGCAGGGGTCGCCCGCGGCTTCGGACTGCTCGATGATGCCCTTGAGCTCACAGAGGAAATCGGACGGGCCACGGGGTTTGGCCTCGGAGGCACCCCATTGATGACCCGAAAGCAGCAGGGTGTTCTCGGCGCGGGTGATCGCGACGTACAGAAGCCGGCGCTCCTCGTCGATGCGGCGCTGCTCGAGGCGGCGCTTGTGATCGGAGATCTTGTCGGACAAGCGCTTTCGATCGTTGACGTCTGAGGTGTCGAGCTCCGGGACGCCGTGCTCGGAGACGGTGGCGCGGTCACCGCGAAGCAGCGGCGGCAGATCGCCCGCGTCGGTGAGCCAGGTCCGGGTCGACGCCGTCGACGGGAACACCCGGCCACTGAGGTGCGGCACCGCCACCACCTGCCACTCCAACCCCTTCGCGGCGTGCACGGTGAGGATCTGCACGCGGTCGTTGGCGACAGACACTTCGGCGGGCGCCAAGCCGTTCTCCACCTGCTCGGCGGCATCGAGAAACGCCAGCAGACTCGGCACCGTCGCGCCTGGCAGGGCCGCAAAGTGGGCCACGACGTCGGCGAACGCGTCGAGGTGCTCGGTGCCGGACCAGCCCGATGACACCGGCCTGGCCGCCCTGACCTCGGTGTCGACACCGAGCACCCGGCGCACCTCGGCGACGAGGTCGGGCAGCGGGTGGGACAGGTGCGCGCGCAGCGCGGTCAGTTCGCGGCCGAGTGCGACGATCCGGCGATGCCCGGCCGCGGAATACGCATGCGCAGGCCCGGGATCGCAGATGGCGTCGGCCAGGCAGGCCGCGTCCGCGTCGGCGGCGGCCTGCGCCTCGATCTGCTCGGTTGCGGTGTCATCCGTCGGTCTGTCATCGAGTTCGACGGCGCGTCGCCTCAACGCGGCG
>JAVRPG010000718.1:0-3067 GCA_032162325.1 Mycobacterium sp.
GCGGGGTTCCGTCGACGCCGACAGGATGCGCTGATGGTGCGCAGCACTGACTGTGCACCTGATGGACGTCGACGAGGACAGTGGTGCCGAGCCAGCCACGTTGTGCGGCATGCCAATCGGGGGCCAGACCGGACGCCCGCGCCTTCTGCAGTTCACGCTCGTCGATGCGTGGGGAGGCGAAGATGGCGACGGGTCCGCGGTAGTGAGATCCGAACGTCTTAGCGACTACCGTTTTTCCGCCGAGGAAGCCTTCGACCAGCAGCATCGACGCAACCTGGCGGTTCACCGTCAATCCCATCAGGCCAGTGCCGGTGTCGAGCGGATCAGCGGGCGGGTTGGCGATGTCGATGAGCACATCGCGGTGACATGGGCCTTCTGGGCATTCGCAGGCCAGATCGTGGCCCGCGAGCTGGCCGCGTGCGGCACGAAGCAGGTCGGCGCGACCGGCGATCCAGGCCGCGTACTCGGCGACCGCCGCCGCGCGAGTCTCATGTGTCGCTCCTCGCTGCGGTTGGCGGAGGTGTGCCCACGGTGTGTCTACCCCGACCGGAATCGCCCCGGCGGGCAGCCCTTTGCCCGCCACCTGCTGCACGGGCTGGGGACCGAGCAGGATGGCCTCGCGCTCAGCCGGCGCGGGGGCGTCGTGTGTATGGCTGTGCAGGAATGGCCACCGAAGTGTGTCGCTCACCTTTTGAGGTGTCGCAAGATGGGATCGGTGCAGGCTGCTCATCGGCTCACCTGCCGGTCGGTCCGGCACCGCCCAGGACGTCGGCCCACACGGTGACGACGGCGCTGAAGGCCTCGGTCACCTCAGCAGCAGCATGTGGTTGGTGGCGTACCGCGTGGGCCGCGGTGTGCGCCGCGGCTCGCAGGTGGGCGGCGATGCGCTGCGGGTCTGCTCCCGGCGGGCGACCCGGCGCGGGGCTGGCTTGGAAGGCTGCTTCCAGGTCGGCGATCTCGTCGTCGGCATCGGTGTCGGCGACAGCCACCCAGGTGGCAATGCGGCCCTGGCTGCGATGCTGCTCGACCTTGCCGTGGGCGCGCAGCACACACAATGCCCGGTACACCTGTTCTTGCAGTGGAGCGACGGTCACCGCACTACCAGCCCGCAAGGGATGGGTGGGTGCCTTGTCGCGCAGCTCGCTGGTACTCATCGGTCGTCGTGCCGTGCGCAGCTGAGCCAGCAGATCGTCGCGGAGTCGCTGGCCGACCTGGTGGCAGTGCTCGCGGTGGTCAGGCACTGTGGCGCTCCTGCGCCAGGTCTTCGGCATACCGGACGGCTGCGCGGATGGCGATAGTACGTCGGCGATGAGCCTCGGGCTGCCGGGCCAGTCGCTCGGCGAGTTTCTCGAGCTTCTCGCGGGCCGCTGCCAGGCCGTCGGCGTCGCGCAATCCGGGCAGGTAGACCCCAGCCCAGACCCCGTCAGTGGCGCCGAGGCGCTGCGCGCCGAGCGCGCATTTGCCCTGGATGGGGCAGTTGTTGCAGATCGCGATCGCCCGGGCCCGGTGCACTGCGTGGCTGGCGAACCAGTCGGAGTCATCGCCGTACCGGCATAGGCCGGCGTCGTCGGATGCGGATGGGTCAGTCTGTGTGTGCGCCATTCCCGGCTCCTAAACACCTAGAGCTAACTATGTAGTCAACTAAAGACGTTCTATCACACACTTAGTTGATTTCCTAGTGGCATGTAGTTAATTGCCACTAGGAAGCCGTGGCCTCTACCGGACAGGCCCGTGAGGACAGTGCGGCGGCGACCGTCTCGGGCTCGTCAAGCAACGCTTGCCAGGCCGGGATGAGCAAGTCAGGTACCCCGATGCCCACCTCCTTGGCGAGCTGTGCCGCCCGGCGGCAATGGCGGGTCGCCGCCGACGCTGGCCAGGCGTGCGCGGCGAATTCCAGACTGGCGCGAGCTTCCTCAACCAGGTCCAACCCACGCACATCCAGGGGTCCGCGCAGGTGCGGGTGGATGCCATGTCTGGCCAACCGGCGGGCGTGCCGATCTGCAAGGGACGCAGCGTATTCCGCTGCGTGAGCGGCGGAGAGCGCCCGTGCGGCACACCTCGGGTGATCGGGAGCGCAACTCCTCCAGCGTCTCGACCGCCTCGTCGTAAGCGACCACGAACGCCGCCACAACCGGGTCGGTGGTGTCGGCGAGCACGGGGCGGTCCATAACCGACCGTGGATCGGCCAGAAAGTCGCGCTGACGGCGCCGGATGGAACCGACGACCGCTCTCGCAGCAACGGTCATCACGTGTGCCCTGAGCGTTGCGGATGCTGTGTGATCTGCCTGAAACGTTGCCATCGTCATACCCCACCTTCTCGTAAAACATAACTCTACTTATTCGTAGTTGACTGGGGGTGCTTGCGGTTGGAGGTGGGTCGTGTCTAAACGTCTCTGGTTAGCATCGGTTCGCTAGATTGATCGACAGGACACATGTCTAGCTCGCTACAGTGGGCTTTCATTGACTGGAAAGTGGCGATGACGACTACGGACTCAATGCCGGATAGCGGCATTGACCCGGCGAACGCCCGCGTGGGGCACGCCGTCGCTGATCGCCGCCTGGAAATGGGTTTCGCCACCCAGCGTGAGCTCGCCGAAGCCGCCGGGGTCGCGCTGAACACCGCGGCGCAGCTGGAGCGAGGGCGCACGTTCCCTCGCCGGTCCAACGCACACAAGCTCGAACAGGCCCTGAAATGGCCGACGGGCACGCTGACCGCGCTTCGCCGCGGCGAACCGGTTCCGGGCGGGCAGCCACCATCAACGGCACCGGCGCCGGCCTTCACGGCAGCCCCGACCGCGCCCTCACCCGCTGTGAGCAGCGTGCACGCAGTGGCGATTGCCAGCGGTGTCGTCAACGTCGCCGCCCGCGCGATTCAGATCCTGCTTCGCCATGCCGCCGACGACCCGGAAACCGGTGCGCTGCTGCGGGATCTGGACACCCAACTGTTGGGACTGGAGACGATGATCGCGGCCAGCCTGCCGCACGCCGCCGACTCGTTCGACGACACGATGTTGGCGCTGGCCGAAGTCCACCGCCACCGCGAAGCCCTGAAAGCTGCCGCGCAAAA
>JAVRPG010000719.1:0-2794 GCA_032162325.1 Mycobacterium sp.
GAATCGCTGGACTCGTGGCCGCTCAACGTCGCGCTGCTGGGCAAGGGAAACACGGTCAGCGCCGACGCGATGTGGGAGCAACTGCGGGCCGGTGCAGCGGGATTCAAGCTGCACGAGGACTGGGGAACCACACCGGCGGCGATCGACGCGTGCCTGACCGTCGCGGACGCAGCGGGTGTGCAGGTGAATCTGCACTCGGACACCCTCAACGAGGCAGGCTTCGTCGAGGACACTCTCGCCGCGATCAAGGGCCGCGCGATCCACGCGTATCACACCGAAGGCGCCGGAGGCGGGCACGCTCCCGACATCATCACGGTGGCCTCGCACGCGAACGTGCTGCCGAGTTCCACCAACCCGACACGTCCGCACACCGTCAATACCCTCGACGAGCATCTCGACATGCTCATGGTGTGTCATCACCTGAACCCCAGCGTCCCAGAGGATCTCGCGTTCGCTGAGAGCCGCATCCGGCCGTCGACGATGGCCGCCGAGGATCTGCTGCACGACATCGGCGCCGTCTCGATGATCGGCAGCGACGCGCAGGCGATGGGCCGCATCGGCGAGGTGGTGATCCGCACTTGGCAGACCGCACACGTGATGAAGCGCCGTCGAGGCGCACTGCCCGGTGACGGCAAGGCCGACAACAACCGTGCCCGCCGCTATGTCGCGAAGTACACGATCTGCCCCGCCATCGCACACGGGCTCGAGCACGAAATCGGCTCTGTCGAGGTTGGCAAGCTCGCCGATCTGGTGCTGTGGGAGCCGGCCTTCTTCGGCGTGCGACCGCATGCGGTGATCAAGGGCGGCATGATCGCCTGGGCCGCAATGGGAGACGCCAATGCTTCGATCCCGACGCCGCAACCGGTGTTGCCGCGGCCGATGTTCGGCGCCGCTCCGGCAGCTGCAGCGGCCACCTCGGTGCACTTCGTGTCCCCGCAAGCCGTGGAGGACGGACTGGCCGAACGGCTCGCCGTCAACCGCAGGCTGGTCGCGGTCAAGGACGTCCGCAAGGTCGGCAAGTCCGACATGCCGCTCAACGACGCGTTGCCGCGCATCGAGGTTGATCCCGATACGTTCACGGTCCGCATCGACGGCGATGTGTGGCAGGAGCAGCCCGCCAGCGAATTGCCCATGGCGCAAAGGTATTTCCTGTTCTGATGACAAGCTTGGCGACCCTACTCGCGCTAGCCGACTCGCGGCTGCCGACCGGTGGGCATGTGCACTCCGGCGGCGTCGAAGAAGCGGTTACCAGCGGCCTGGTCGTCGACCTCGCAACGCTGCGGGCCTTCCTGCGACGGCGGATCCGCACACACGGCCTGGTGACGGCGTCGCTGGCAGCGGCCGTGGACGCAGGCACGCTCTCCATCCCTGACGCCGACCGTGAAACCGACGCCCGTACACCGGCTCCCGCCGCGAGGCAGGCGTCGCGGGCCCAGGGCCGCGGCCTCGCTCGGCTAGCGCGCCGCGTCTGGCCGGGCGGAGAGTGGGAGACGCTCGGAACGACCCCGCATCTGGCGGTCGCAGCCGGTGCGGTCGGTGCGGCCAGCGGGCTTGATCCCGACCACACGGCGCTGTCGGTCGTCTACACCACGATGACCGGTTCCGCGACCGCCGCGCAGCGACTGCTTGCCCTCGACCCCGGCGACGTAGCTGCTCTCACCTTCGAGCTGTCGGCGCTGTGCGAGCAGACCGCCGCCGAGGCACCCACGGAGCTGTCCGACCTGTCCGACCCACTACTCGACGTGCTGGCCCAACGGCACAGCGAACGCGAACGACCCCTGTTCGCCTCCTGAAAGGCTGGGAACCCTTCTATGCCACCACATTTCCTCGACGGAGAACCCCACAAACACACCGAACGACCCAAGCGGCACCGGGAACCGGGTGAGCCGCTGCGTATCGGCGTCGGCGGTCCGGTGGGCTCCGGCAAGACCGCCCTCGTGGCGGCGCTGTGCAGGCAACTGCGTGACGAACTGTCGCTGGCCGTGCTGACCAACGACATCTACACCACCGAGGATGCCGACTTTCTGCGCCGCCACGCCGTGCTGCCAGACCAGCGGATCGCCGCGGTGCAGACGGGCGGCTGCCCGCATACCGCGATCCGCGACGACATCACCGCCAACTTGGATGCCATCGACGATCTGGTCGCCAGCAATGACCGCCTCGACCTGATTCTCGTCGAATCGGGGGGTGACAATCTGACGGCGACCTTCTCCTCCGGACTGGTCGACGTGCAGATCTTCGTCGTGGACGTGGCAGGCGGCGATAAGGTGCCGCGCAAGGGCGGCCCTGGTGTCACCTACTCGGATCTGTTGGTGGTCAACAAGACCGACCTCGCACCGATGGTGGGTGCCGATCTCGAGGTGATGCGCCGCGACGCGGCCAAGGTCCGCGCGGACAGGCCGACCGTGCTGATCTCGCTCATCCATGACCCCGCCGCGACCGCGGTGCTGGCCTGGGTGCGCGAACAACTGCAGGTGCCGGTGCAATGAGATCCGACGTGCTTCTCGTCGCCTGCCGCGACCGTCAGCCACGCATCGAGTGCGGGGGAGGACTCGCGGCGCGGCGCACCGAACCGGACACCGTGCACCTGGTGTCGGCGGCGGCCACCCCGCTCGGCGGCGACGCGATCAACATCCGAGTGGTGGTGGAAGCTGGCGCGCGGTTGCGGGTGCGGACCGCGGCGGCGACCGTGACGCTGCCGGGACCGACAACGCCGGAGTCACATGCGTTCTGGACGCTCGAGGTCGCAGGTGATCTCGACGTCGACCCGCAGCCGACCGTCGTCGCTGCCACG
>JAVRPG010000720.1:0-10291 GCA_032162325.1 Mycobacterium sp.
GCCGTTCATCGCGTAGCGCGTCTCCGAGAACACCGCAGAAGTCTAAGTCCGGGAAGTGCGGATCGGTAGCGTTTGTGCTGCTCACGAGCTTTCTCTTGAAGTGTTCTTTGCGAAGTCGCTACCACCACCTGCTCAAGACTTTCTTGTGGTTGGTTGGATCGACAATCACCCGACGGCATGGTCATCTGGACCGCGCCCAGTGGGCAGACCTACACCACCTATCCGGGTAGTCGGCTGTTGTTTCCGACGCTGTGCAAGCCCACCGCACCCGTGAGCACGCCGGCAATAGTCACCGTAGAACCCAACCGCGGCCTGATGATGCCGCGGCGCACACGCACCCGCGAACAGAACCGTAAACGGGCAATCGAGGCCGAACGGCGACTCAACGACGAGTACGTCGCCGAACGCAACAGGCCGCCGCCGTTCTAATCCCGAGCGGCGGGGATCGGCCCGCCGGCCTCCCAGGCGGGCAGCGCGCCGACCGCCGACCAATCCAGGCCGCCGCCACCGTTGGCCAGCAGCGTCAGGAAGCGGTCCCGCAATAAGCTGGCGATCGGCAGCGGCGTCTGCAGCGCCTCGCCCGCAGCGAGCACCAGCCGGACGTCCTTGGCGCCGAGTTCGGCCGCAAAACCGGCAGGCTCGAACTCTTCGCGCGCGATCAGGCCGCCGTACGTCTTGTACACCGGCGCACCGAACAGCGTCGACGTGAGGATCTCGAGGTAGTCGTTCTTGTCGACGCCGGCCTTGGCGACCAAAGCCATCGCCTCCCCGAGCGATTCGATCACAGAGGCGATGAGAAAGTTGCCGCTGAGCTTCACCAGATTGGCTGCCTTCGGTTCCTCCGACACAACGAACGTCCGCTGGCCTATCGCGTCGAATACCGGCGAGATCGCTTGCAGCGTCGCGGCAGCCCCGGCCGCGACCACGAACAGCTTTGCCGCCGCGGCCGCTTCGGGCCTGCCGAACACCGGCGCCGCGACGAACAGCTGGCCTGCCTCGGCGTGCGCGGCGGTCAGCCGCTCCGCCAGCGCGACGCTGATCGTGCTCGACGAGACATGAGTGGCGCCCGGCCGCAGCGAGGCGATGACGCCGTCGTCGCCGAACGTGACGGCTTCGACGGCGTTGTCGTTGGCCAGCATCGTGATGACGATGTCCCCATCGCACGCCTCCGCAACCGACTTGGCCGGCGTCGCGCCCTGTTCCGCGAGCGCTGCGACCTTGTCCTGCGACCGGTTGTACGCCGTCACCTCGTGGCCGGACTTCAGCAGGTTCGTGGCCATGCCTGCGCCCATGTTTCCCAGTCCGATGAACCCAATCTTCATGCCTCCACGATGCCCGGTGTTTCTGCCAGCCGCAGGGGAGTGCGGTTAATTGGATGTCGTGAAGTTCGCCACGAGGATGTTCCAGATGGGCAACAACACCGGCATCGAGGTGCCTCGACAGCGCGCCGCGCACGGCTGCCGCGGCATGGGACAAGCCCTCGTACACGCACAAGAAGGAGCATGTGCGGTCCGTGCTCGACGTCAAGAAGGCCGAAACGCGGACACGGCGCATCGCCGCCGTCGTCGCGAAACTCGAAGGCTAGGACCCAGCACCTGCGGGCAGCTTGTCCCTGCAGTAGGCGTAGACGGCAAGGCCGCCGCAGTCGGCGGACTTCTGGACCGACCACTTGGTCTTTTTCGTCAGCATGTTCAGCGCGTCGTTGACCTTGCCGGCGTTGTTGAGCGCGTCGCATGTCGAATGGGCCAGATCGAGGGCCGCGCCGGCGTCGATGCCGTTGATCTTCGCGCGGGCGAAGGGGCTGCGCACGAAGCAGGCGTGCAGCATTCCGGGCCTTGTGACGTCGTCGACGAAGGTGCCGCGGCCGGTCAGAAGGCGGTTGTCCTCGACCCGAGCGACGCGTGTGCCCGCGTATCGGGTCGCAACCGTGTCAGTCACGCAATCACTCCCCTCCGACGACTGAAGAGTGACGTTATGGCATCCAAGAGCGACATTTCCACCCTATTTGTCTCATCTAATCAATCGTGATGGATGCGCCCGTTGACCTCGGTCAACGGCTGGCCGCCACCGCCCCAGCGGCGCGCGATGATCTCCGCGGCGATCGACACCGCGGTCTCCTCAGGCGTGCGGGCGCCCAGGTCGAGACCGATCGGGCTGGCCAGCCGGCCCAGCTCGGCGTCGGTCAGGCCGATCTCGCGGAGCCGGTGCATGCGGTCGTCGTGGGTGCGGCGCGACCCCATCACGCCGATGTAGTCGACCTCGGGCAGTCGCAGCGCCACGCGCAGCACCGGCACGTCGAACTTGGGGTCGTGGGTGAGCACACAGATCGCGGTCCTGGAGTCGATCGCACCCTGCTCGGCCTGCGCGGCGAGGTAGCGATCGGGCCAGTCGACGACGACGTCGTCGGCGTGCGGAAAGCGGGCCGGGGTCGCGAAGACGGGCCGGGCGTCGCACACGGTGACCCGATATCCGAGGAGGGTCCCTTGCCGGACGAGCGCCGAGGCGAAATCGATGGCGCCGAAGATCAGCATCCGCGGCCGCGGCGCGTGGCTGGCGACGAAGACCTCCATGCCGACGTCCTGGCGCTGGCCGTCGGGGCCGTAGGAGAGCACGGTGGTGCGGCCCGCGGCGAGAAGACCCCTGGCGTCGTCGGCGACCGCGTTGTCGGCGCGCGCGGATCCCAGTGACCCTTCGATGGTGTGCGGCCCGACGACCAGCCTGCGCCCGAGCCAACCGGGGTCCGGATGCGCGATGACCGTGGCGACGGCGGTCGGGCGATGCGCAGCGATGTCATCTGCGATGGCCTGCAGTTGGGGAAAAGTGTTGCGGGACACCGGCTCTGTGAAGACGTCGATGATCCCACCGCAGGTGAGGCCGACGGCGAATGCGTCGTCGTCGGAGATCCCGTAGCGATGCAGTTCGGGTCGCCCGCTCTGGACGACTTCGTTGGCGAGTTCGTAGACCGCGGCCTCGACGCAGCCGCCGGACACCGAGCCCGCGACCGTGCCGTCGGGAGCGACGACCATGGTGGCGCCGGGTGGACGCGGCGCGGACCTGATGGTGCGGACGACGGTGGCGACGCCCGCTGTCCCGCCGGCCTGCCAGACCGTCAGCAGCTCGTCGAGTACGTCACGCACATAGAAAGTCTAGGCACACAACGCCGCGGGCTGTGCGAGTGCTCAGCGTTGAGTCACGCGGCGTCGAATTCGACGGGCAACACGGCAGGGCCGGAGATCCCGACCATCGGCTTCCACGAAGCAGGGCCGGCGCGGCGCAGGTTGCGCATCCTGCGGGCCATCGCTGCCAGCGCCTCGGCGAGTTCGCGCCGAGCGAGGTTCGCGCCGAGACAGTAATGCGCGCCCGCGCCGAACGTCTGCATCGGTGCGGCCCCCTCGCGCGTGATGTCGAGACGGTCAGGGTCCTCGTAGACGTCGGAATCGCGGTTGGCGGACGCCGTGTTGACCATGACGAACGTGCCTGCCGGGATGACGACGCCCTCGTATTCAACGTCTTCGGTCGTCATCCGCATCGCGCCGAACACCACGGGGTAGAAGCGCATCAGCTCTTCGACTGCCTTCATCGCGATTTCAGGATGATCGGCGAGCAGTTGCCATTGGTCCGGGTGATCGCAGAGGACGTCGACGGCACCGGCCACCTGGTTGCGGGTGGTGTCGGTGCCCGCCATCAGCAGGCCACCGGCGAGCATCCGTAGTTCGGCCATGCTCAGGCGGTCGCCGTCGTCCTCGGCGCGGATCAGATCGGAGAGCAGGTCCTCGGTGGGCGATTGGCGGCGGTCGGCGACCATGCCGTCGACATAGTCGTCGAGTTCACCCCAGGCCTTGAGGATTTCTGGCTCGTGCTCGGCCACGTTCCAGGTGAACGTCTTGAAGAACTCGTCGGCCCAGGCCGAGAACATTTGGCAGTCCCGTGGAGGAGCGCCGAGCAGCTCGCAGATGACGGGAACCGGATACGGGCGAGCGATTTCGCTGACGATCTCGGAGCGTCCCACGGCCATCAGCGGGTCGATCAGCTGGTTGATGATGTCGACGATCGTCGTATCCAGACGCGCGACCGCGCGCGGTGTGAATGCCTTGGACACCAGTCGGCGAAGACGTGCGTGGTCAGCGCCGTTGACACTCAGAAGCGACGCAGTGACACGGTCCCAGAGCGGCCCGGACGTGATGCCCTGAGCCTCGAGGCCAAGCCCTGGCGGCGGGCACAGCCGGTGATCGCGCAGCGCGGTGTGGGCCAGCTCGTAGCTCAGAATCTCCGGCCCGTGCGCGCCCATGGCGATGGCCCCTTGCTGCCGTGCATGCTTGAGGCGCTCGTGGACGATCTGGGGGGTGGGCGCATCCTCGTAGGAAACGGTGGGCAGGTCGGCTTCGTAGATGGTCGGACATCCTGTGGCGCAGGCGACGCTCATGCTGGCCTCCTCTGGTCGGGACGCATTCATGGTCTGGCCGCACCAGGGGGACCGATAGCGTACGTGCGTACCTGCATTTCGGAGGTGATCGCGTGCGTCTACGCGTCTTGGGCATGGTGGCCGCCCTGTGCAGCGCCATCTGCACTGCTCCCGCAGCGTTCGCGTCGCCGCCGGTGCCTCCGGTGTCCGACGCCGCGCGGGCGGCCGGGCTGGTTGACGTGCGCACCGTCGTGCCCGACGCGGTCATCGACCTTCGGTACGCGACGCCGAACAACTTCGTCGGCGTGCCGCTCTACCCCGCCGATGCCCGCTGCCTTGTGCACGAATCGATGGCGCCTGGACTGGCCGCGGCCGCGGCCGCGCTGCGGCCGAGAGGCGAAGTCCTCGTCTTCTGGGACTGCTACCGGCCGCATGACGTGCAGGTGCGAATGTTCGAGGCGGTGCCAGATCCGAACTGGGTGGCCCGGCCGGGGCCGTATGCACGCAGCCACGAAGCCGGCCGGTCCGTCGACGTGACGATCGCGAGCGCCGGAGGCCTCGTCGACATGGGCACCGACTTCGATGACTTCACGCCGTGCGGCCTCGCATACGCGACCGATGGTGTCAGCGCGGCCGCGCAAGCCAACCGCGCGCGATTGCGGGACGCGATGAAGGCCGGTGGATTGACGGTGTACAAGGGCGAGTGGTGGCACTTCGACACCAGCGACGCCTACGAGAAGCGCCCGATTCTCAATGTGGGTGTGAATTAGGTGATTCGATCGTCGGATGCGGAGACAAGGTCTACTACCTGTCCGCGTTTCCGGGAAAGGCGTCCGAGATTGCAGGGGCGGATGCCACCTCGTTCAAGGCGTTCGACACCACCTACGCCAAAGACAAGTCCAACGCTTACTTCGACGGCCACCCGATACCGGCCGCCGACGCAACGACTTTCGCGGTGCTCGACCGCGGCGGCTTCGCCAAGGACCGGAATCACGTTTACCAACTCGACCGGCCGATCAGCGACGACCCGGCGCACTTCGAGCTCGTCGACGGCGGCCTGTCGAAGGACAGCACCGCCGTGTACTGGACCGACGGCGGTGTGTTGTCAGACGACCCTGCGCATTTCGCGATCGTCTCGAACAACGACCACTACCTGTTCACGAAGGACAGTCGAACGGTCCACGTCAACGGAAAACCGATCGCCGACGCCGATCCGGCGACATTCCATGTGTTGCAGGGCGCCTATGCGCAAGACGCGCGGCGGATCTTCTATTTCACCGACCCGGTCATCGATGCGGATGCGGCGTCGTTCCGTGCGCTCGACGGACCGTATGCCGGTGACGCCCGTCGGGTGTACTGGATGGGCAAGGCGATCGACGGTGCCGACCCGGCCACGTTCCGGGTGTTGAATGCCGCGTTCGAGTGTTCAGCGGACGCCGCTCGCGCGTACTACCGGCAATCCGTCATCGCCGGCGCGGATCCGCGGACGTTCCCGCCGGGCCGCGCTGTCACGAACTGCACGGAGACTTCGGTTTCGTTTGCGGACTAGTCAATAGGAATAGACGGACTAGTCAAGCGCTTGTCTTTCGCGCCCCTGCGTCGGGAGGCCCCACGCGACCCAGAATCCTGCTTCGGCCATGGCCTTACCTTTATCAGACGCTTCGGTCGTTGAGCATGCAAACCGCGGTCACCGGCCCCCAGACTCGGCCATCAGAGGGTTTGGTGAGTAAACGTCGGGGTACATGATCAACTGGCAGCAGTCGTCACGCCGCAGCCCATCTGTAGGAGTTCACGCATGACCGCTCGTCGAATCGCTCGTATCTTTGGTGCTCTGGTGGTGACAAGCTTTGCGACTCTACTGAGCGCACCGGTCCCATCCGCATCTGCTCAGCCGTGCCCCGACGTCGAGGCGGTGTTTGCCCGGGGTACGAGCGAGCCACCTGGAGTTGGCGGGATCGGGCAGGCGTTCGTCGACGCACTGCGCTCGAAGGCCGGCGGCAAGTCGGTCGACGTGTACGCGGTCAACTACCCTGCCAGCAGCGATTTTGCCAGCGGCATCGACTTCGCCACAACGGTCATCGCGGGGATCAGGGACGCGGCGGACCATATTCGGGCCACGGCGGCAAACTGCCCCAAGACTAGGACGGTGCTCGGCGGCTTCTCGCAAGGCGCGGTCGTGGCCGGTTTCGTCACCTCGGCCGCGGTACCGGAGGGCATACCGGCCGCGCTGGTACCACCACCGATGCCGCCGGAGGTGGCTGACCACGTAGCCGCAGTCACCCTGTTCGGTAAACCATCGGATCAGTTCATGCGCGACGTCGGCGCGCCGCCTATCGCCATCGGCCCGCTGTATGCGGGCAAGACCGTCGACTTGTGCGCTCCCGACGACACGATTTGCAATGGCGCCCCGCCCGGACCGCCCAGCATTGGTCATGCTTTGTATGGCGCGAACGGGATGGTCAACCAGGCCGCAGCCTACGCCGTGAGTCGCCTCTAGCCGCTACGGCTACGCTGAAGACCGGGACGGCGACGGGCTGCCGATGAGCCACTACAAAGCCAATGTGCGCGACCTCGAGTTCAACCTCTTTGAGGTCCTAGAATTCGAAAAAGCACTGGCTACAGGGGAGTTCGGCGACGTCGATGGCGAAGCCGTCCGCCAGATGCTCGCCGAGGCTGCGCGACTGGCGCAGGCCCGTTGGCGGAATCCTTCGCCGACGGGGACCGCAACCCACCAGAGTTCGACCCCGAAAGCCACGCGGTGCGGTTACCCGAATCCTTCAAGGCCTCGGTGCGCGCCTGGCAGGAGGCGGGATGGCCGCTGCTGGGTCTGGACGAGGGACTCGGTGATGTGCTTAGGGCAGGAGTAAGAGCTTCCCTGCCCTAAGCCCGCGGTCGTTGTCAGCGGTGGTGGAATAGCAGGGCACCCGAGTCCCCGCCGAATGGCTGTTGGTTCTGGGCGGCCTCTTGCGCGGCTGCTCCGGGAGTAGCGGTGACTTGAACATTTCCCGGGCTCTGATGCACGGTAGCGTCGGCCGCAGCGATCGGTGCCAGTCCAATGGCTGCCGCGGATGCGGCGATGGCCAGTGGCGCGACGTATCGCAGTTTCATCTCTTTCTTTCCTCCTTATTTGGGTGACATCGCTTGCAGGCGATGTCGGTCGAAAATTGGGGCTCGCCCGCTTACTCGCGTCAGCGGGTGCAAGCGTGGGTCAGACGTTGGTGCCGGTGTGCGGGCTGGCGACTGGCGCGGACAGCATCCCGGAATTCCACATCGCGGGTCCGTATGGAACGAGCGAACACAAGGCCATGTGGGAGCAGTCGATCCCGCGCCGGGCTGTAGGCACCGGTAAGCCTCGGCGCAGTACGGCGAGGTATCGCTAACCGGCGGAGTGACGCCAAGGAACTGTGCGCCGACAATGACCGTAGTCACACCCGCCATGGCGGCCGCAGCGGTTCCTACCGCCGGGTGCACCCGCCGTCGGTTGTACGTCGAGTGGCCTGGGCTGACCGCAGTCATCGCTTTCCTCCCAACTCTTTTGGGCTTCGGTGTATATCTCAATACTGCTCGACGCGGGCATCGTTGTCGTCGGCGCTAGCCACCAAACTGATTGAGGAGAACCGGAATTCCCGCATGGTGGTTAGTTGGAATGCTGATCGCGTTCCGTTGGCACAGAATTGCTGATTCGGCCTTCGGCGCCTTCGATGGCATCGGTGGGTGACACCGGCGGGAAAGCCGGAGCTACCGCCCAGCTAGTTGACCACGGATTCTCGCGGCCTGCCTAGGCCGGTATCAAGTTTCCGTGGAATCCGTTACTGCGTGTTTAGTAACGTTGGTCGCCGTTGGTGAAATGACATTGCACGTCAAACGTGTTGGTGGCGGGAAAGCCAGGGTTCGTGAAGCTACTGCGGACGGAACGGGATGACGGCACTGCGCGTCTCACCGCTCTTTTGGAACGCCGCCACAATCCGCCCACCCAGATCCCGAGGGTGTCCGGCAGACAGCGCCCGCGTGGGGCCCGTGGCGTGTCAGAAGGGCAGGTCCAGTGAGCCGAGCGTGGTGTCGCCTGCGCTGTGGCTGCCCGAGTTCGATTCGTAATAGCCGAGGTTGGGCACCTGGGGATTGGTGCCATAGGGCAAGAGAGGGTTGGTATCGGCGCTGGCGATGGGGGCGAGAACAATCGCTGCGCCGATTCCGGCTGCACCCAACCACGGCGCGATGTACTTGATCGTTGTTTTCATGATGTCCTCCTGTCTGCGGGGTCGCCGCATTTCAGCGATGCCCAAATCATGGCGCTACTACCAACCGGTGTCGCCACTGCTGACACCCATTCGGCCCTACCACTGGCTGGAATTTTCCGGCCACCCTTGCTGAGGTCCCGGGTGCGCAGCACGCGGTAGGTCTGGTCTCGTCGGAAGTCAAACCATCCCTGTCAGATTCGGATGATCACGCCAACCGCCTCTCGAGTCTGTGAACACCGTTCCCGAGAAACCAAGTCGCGCTCACCGGTGCCAGCGATCGAACTCTGCCGCGGTCGCGTAGCGAGGTGCGCAGGCGGGCGGTCAAGGCTTTGGCAGCTGCCATCTTCACCGAATCGCTTTGGCTCTCAACCACGTTGAGGATTTCGCAACGATGCCCTGGTGAGGGCTTCATCGACTGACCGGAGTGACCACCATCGGTGAGCCCGACCGCCGTATTCCGGGTAGCTGCAGGGCCCAATGGGTGCCAGCGGTAACGCTACTAGTTTGCCACCAAGGTCAAGTTCCAGCTGCCTTCACTACTAAATGGCCGGTAGCCGTGGCGACACTGATTTGCTAACGAGCCATCATTTTAGACAGCCGCATACGACGACCAGGAAACAGGAGAGACATCATGAAGACATCGATCAAGTTCATCGCACCCGCGTTGGGTGCAGCCGCAATCGGCGCAGCGATTGTTCTCGCTCCCATCGCCAGCGCTGATACCAACCCTCTCGTGCCCTATGGCACCAATCCGCACAGCCCATACGTGCTGGGATACCACGTGTCGAACCACGACGAGTCCTACACCACGAACGGCCAGTTGGATACGCCCTTCTGATCCACCACGCGCGTCGCAAGCGCCCAGCCGTGTGATGTGTACAGCGACGGGCCGGGTGCTGCCCACCAGCATCCGGCCCGTCCGCATGCATGCGGCAGCGTGTGGAGGCGCGGCATGATCCACACGCCTGACATCGACACACCGACTCGCCGACCCATCGGGGGGACGCCAAGCGCCGAAGCGATCAGGAAAACGGTAGGCGCCGAGGCGATTAGGAGATGACCTCCGCAAGGTCGATGAAAGTGGTTGCCTTGCAATGGCTACGCAGCAGCTTCCTCGACAGATCAAGAAGAGAACCGACACGCTGTCCGACTTCTGGCGGGCGCTCTGTGGTGAGCGTCCGCAGGTATGTCGCGCATCATCTAGCCGTATCTTCGGCACCCCAGCATCGAACACCGCCGCGACGGCGACTGGCTCCCCAACACGCAGGTAAGGGCCACACTTCATGGAGCCTCCTGTCAGGATTGAACTCGTCTGACAGGTGGCGGCTCGATTACTTTCCGGAGAACCGGACAGCTCGCTTACAGCGCATTCACATGACCTTCGCAGTGGACACTGGTCGTTGCGGATCCCAAAGCCACGACCATTTTCGTAGCCTGCAATGCGTGAGAAAACTAGTGGAGTTAGCAGCAGCGACTGTTGTGGCGACTGGAACTTTGGGGTTCGCGGGTTTGGCCCTATCGACAGGTACCGCTGGGGCCGTGGTCGGCGCGATGCCGGAGTATCACTGGTGCCCCGGCGACAACTTTGACCCGGGGTGGGGTAACAACTGGGAGCCGAATGCCTGCCACGACGACTTCCATCGCGACGGCG
>JAVRPG010000721.1:0-3392 GCA_032162325.1 Mycobacterium sp.
AGGTGCGCCGACTGGCCGAGCACCTGCGGCTCGTGGGTCATGGTGGTCTGGTCCCAGTCGGTGCGTTCGATGATCTGGGTGCCGACGGCCTCGAACAGCACGGGCTGCTTGGGCATGTCCTTGGCCACGTCGACGGCCGAGACGATCACCGCGATGGCGCCGTCGCACGGCACGTCGCAGTCGTACAACCCGAACGGCGTGGTGATCATCCGTGCGGTCAGATAGTCGTCCATCGTCATCGGGTCGCGATAGATAGCCGTCGGGTTCAGGGCCGCGTTGGCGCGCTGGTTCAATGCGATCCAGCCCAGCGTCTCCCTCGTCGTGCCGTAGCGATCGAAGTGGCGCTGCGCATTCAACGCCAAGGTGTGGGCCGCCGACGTCGCGCCGAACGGCATCTGCCAGCTCGAGCTCCGCCTGCCCCCTGGCGGCGACGTCTTGCCTTCCTTCATCAGCTGCTGGAACGTCGCCTCCCACAGCGTTCGGAAGCACAGCACGTGGCGGGCCATGCCCGTGGCGATCGCCATCATCGCCGCGATGAGCGAGCCGCCGGGACCGAAGGTGTCCATGCCGCCGTTGATCCACGTCGGGCGCAACCCGAGTGCGCCCTCCAGTGCGGTGACGCCGCCTTCGCCCATGCCTGCGATGTCGAGGCCGGGGTAGGTCGACAGCCCGTCGATGTCGTCGAGCGTCAGTCCCGCGTCGGCGATCGCAGCCTCGCACGCCTCGATGGTCAGCGACAGGGGTGGCACCATCAGCCTGCGCCCGAGGCGCGACACCCCGATGCCGGTGATCGCGGACTTGTCCTCGAACTTCTCAATTGTGAGAGGTGGCCGGACAAATCGGCCGAAGTCTTGCGGCGCGATCTCGTCGACGGGCTGCGGCCCGCGCTTCTTCTGGGCCGTGGGCCGGAAGAGGGGGAGCCAGACGACTCCGGCCTCGTCCTGGATCTTCTCGAACACCACCTCTACCATCTGACCCAGTTGCAGCTCGTCGGGGTCACACTCGACGATGTTGGTGGTCAACCGGACTCGCGGGTCCTCGACGACAGCGACCTGGGCCACGACGTAGGGGGGAGGCAGATCGCGGAAGCCGAACCGGTGGTTGACGGTGAAGGCGGAAAGCGTCGCCTTGCCGGAGACGTCGCGCACGCCCATGTTGTGGCTGCGGCAGTATCGGCACACCGGCTGCGGTGGATGGATCAGCGCAGCACAGTCCTGGCACTCCTGGATGCGCAGGACGCCGTCAGCGCCCGCGGTCCAGAAGAACTCGTTCTGGAAAGTGACTTCTGGCAGCGGTCGTGTCACCGGACGAAACCCCAGATCGCTTCATTGTCATCGGATTTGACGTGAGGCTCGGGCGCCTCCTCCGCATTGGGCGCAGTCGGGGTTGCGGCCCTTTGTCCGCCCATTTCGATGATCGCGTGCACCGGGCAGTCGAGGAGCGCACGCGTGACCGCGTCGTGGTCCTCGTTGGGGATCTCGCCGTTTCCCACCAGCGACGCGTACCCCCAGTCGTCGAGCGAAAAGTACTCGGGTGCGTGCTTTGCGCACGCGCCGAAACCGTCACACACCGTGCGATCGAGCTTGATCCTCATGCCGGTATCACCGCCTCCACTTCATACGGGCGCACCGCACTGAAGGCGCCGGAATGGCATGTCTTGCAACCATTTTCCAAATGGCCGGCGACCATTTGGGGGAACTGAACCAGCAGGCTGGCCGCGACGTTGGTGGCGCCGTCCAGCGTCGCGCACGCACCGCGGCCGCGTAGCACCACCGACCAGCGCTCCAGCCGGGCCAGGTCCTCGTGCGTCGCGAGCCCGTCGCGCAGCGCCTCGGTGACCGCCGACATCGCCGCGGTGCCGTTGAAGCAGGAGCCGCACTGTCCCGCGTTCTCGCGGTCGTAGTAGGCCATGACCGATGCGGCGACGGCGACCGGGCAGTCGTCGGTGAGGATGGCGATCGCGCCGCAGCCGAGCCCACTGTCGAGTCGGCGCAGGCTCTCGTGGTCGAGCGTGGCGTCGAGCATGTCCCGATTGACCAGGCCCGCGAAGTAGCCGCCCATCAGCACGCCGGCCACCTGATCGGCGGGCACACCGTGCACTCTCAGCAGATCGGTGAACGCCACCCCGTGCGGAATCTCGTATAGCGCCGGCGGCCGTCCGGCCCCGGTGATCGTCGCGAGGAACGTGCCGGGCGACGTCGAGGTGCCGTGTTCGCGGAAGGACTCCGCGCCGTGCCGGCGCAGGAACGGCAGGTTGGCCAGCGTCTCGACATTGCTCACCAGTGTGGGAAGTCCCGCCACACCTTCTTCGAACGGGCGTGGAGGCTTGTCCGTGGGCTTGGCCGGGCCGCCGTTGAGGACGCGTACTGCCGCGGTCTCCTCGCCGGCCACGTAGGTCGGTTCGACCGCCACCACGCTGATCGCGAGGCCGTTGAGCGCGGCGGGGTCGACTTCGGCCAGCGCTGTCTCGACAGACTCGGCGGCCCGCCGATCGGAGACGTAGACATGGGCGCGAGCCGCCTCGACCATCCGCGCTGCGAGCCGGAGTCCGTCGAGCACCAGGTGTGGTCGGTGCCGCAGCAGCCACCGGTCCTTGATCGACGCCGGTTCGCCCTCCTCGCCGTTGGCGACCACGATCGCGCCGCCGCGGCGACGGCCGTTGTCACGCACCGCGCGCACCTTGACAGCCAGCGGGAACGCCGCGCCGCCACGCCCGAGCAATCCGGACAGGTCGACCCCGCCCAGCAGGTGATCGACATCCTCGAGCGGTTGATAACCGCCGTGCTTGCGGTACTGGGCGAAGTTCTCGCTGTCCTCGTCACCCTGCAGCAGCAGCCGCGGCTCGATGCCGGGCCACGCCGCGATGGTCAGAGCCGTGGTGGTCGTCATGACCGTCCACCCCCCGCGGATAGGCTTGCGGCCGTGAGAACCGCGGTGGTGCGTGTCCGGGTGGACCCGGCCGGGCAGCTCACCCCGGCCCAATTAACCGACGGCATGGTCACCCTCCGCGATCTCGCGACCCCGGCCGGTATCGACGTTCTCGACAACAACCTCGCCGCGATGCCCGCGGGCCGGCGTGAAGTCGAAATGCTGATGGTCGGCTGCGAACCCGAGGACCTGAAAGCCAGGGCGGTTGCCTTGTGCGTCAAGGCGTTCGGCACCGACCCCGAGCCCGGGGTGCTGACGTACATCAGCAGGGGGACCGACGACGACGCCCACGGCGTGCTGGCCGGCTTCGGCCTCACCGGCGACATCGAACGCTTGCCTGGCGACGACGGCCTCGACGTGATTCACGTGACCTTGCGCAAGACAGACCTGGAACGCATCCCGGAAAGCCGTATCCACACGGCGCTGGAGGCGTCGCTCAACTGCGAAGTACGCATCCGCACGAC
>JAVRPG010000722.1:0-9094 GCA_032162325.1 Mycobacterium sp.
CATCGGTCAGTGCCGGATACTTGAACGGGTGCGCCCAGTTGTTCAGGGTGAAGCCCTGCCACGAATAGTTGAACTTGCCCCGCGGATTGTTGAACGAGAACAACACGATCACGAAGATCGGCAGGAACAGATAGAGCAGTACCAGGGCCGCAACGATGCGCAGGATCAGATCGCCCCATTTCGGGCTGCCCTTGATCGTTTTCGGCTCAGCGGTGGCGACTGCGGTCATGGCCTGTGTCGTCATACCAGATCCTCCGTGCCGAGCGCCCGAGTGTAGAGCAGCACGCCGACGAGGATGATCGCCATCAGGACCATGCTCAGTGCCGCGGCAGCGGGATAGTCTTTGACCACGAGGAACTGTTTCTGAACGACGTTGCCAATCATGGTTGTTTGCGTGCTACCCAGATAGTCGGCGTTGATGAAGTCGCCCGATGCGGGGATGAACACCAACAGGCTGCCCGCGAGAACGCCGGGCATCGACAGCGGAAGGATCACCTTGGTGAAGCTGCGCCTGTTCGTCGAGTAGAGGTCTTTCGACGCCTCGATAAGGCGAGGGTCGATCTTCTCCAAACTGACGTACAGCGGCAGGATCATGAAGATGATCCAGTTATAGGTCAGGCCGCCGATGACCGCCCAGCTCGTCGATAGTAGCCGGCCTTCGCTGGGTAGCAAGCCGACCGCGCCCAACGCGCTGACCACCCAACCGTCGTCGGCCAGAATGGTTTTCCACGCGATGGTGCGGATCAGGAAGGTCACGAAGAACGGCAGGATCACCAATCCGAGGATCAGGTTCTTGTACCGACCCGCCTTGAACGCAATCACGTATGCCAGTGGAAATGCCAGCAGCACGCACAACACGGTCGCCGCCAACGCGTATGTGAAGGTCCGGATGATCTGATCCTGGTAGGCGCTGAACGCGTGCGCGTAGTTGCCGAAGTCCCAGGAGAAAGTCAGCGTGGGCAGGTAGATAGAGCCGCCGGAGGACGATAGCGACGTCCGGAGCAGTGACCAGAACGGCACCACGAAAAAGATCCCAAGGTACGCGAGGGCCGGCAGGATCATCAGGTACGGGGCGATCTTGCTCCGCTGCCGACTGCTCGTGGCGACTCCGGCCATCTGATCAGCCGCCGGTGACCGCGGCGTATGCGGTGTTGTATTCCTGCGTCTGCTCGTCGCTCAGTGGTGCCGCCCAGGACTTGAGCTGGTCCAGCATCGCCTGGGGCGGGTTGATCAACGGGTTTGCCGCCGCTTTCGGATCGACCTTGTTGAGCTCGTCGGTCATGTCCGACAACACGGGCACGTACTGGGTGTGGGCGATGAGCTTGGCGTAGTTGGGCCGCTCGTAGACATAGTTGATCCACGCCTCGGCCGCCTTCTGGTTCTGTGTGGTGTACGGGATCACCTGGGTGTCGATGAACCACGTGCCGCCGGACTCGGGGATGACGAACTGCAGGTCGGGGTTGTCGGCCTGCAACTGCACCACGTCCCCGGAGTAGGCCTGGGCGATCATGAGGTTGCCACTGCTGAGGTCGTCCCCGTAGTCGTTGCCGGTGAAGCGACGGATCTGGCCCTTGTCCTTCTGTTCCTTGATCAGGTCAACGGCCTTCTGGACGCCCTCGGTGGTCGGGTTCTCGATCGAGCTGCCCTGGGAGAGCATCACCAGCCCGAGCCCATCCTGAGTGTCGGACAGCAGGCTGATCCTGCCGGCGAATTTCGGATCCCACATGTCGGCGACCGACTTGATTTCGCGACCGGTCGCGGCTTTGTTGTAGGCCAGCCCGACCATGCCCGTCATGTAGGGCGCTGTGAACTTGCGGCCCGGGTCGACCGCCGAGTTCAACAGGTCGGGGCGCAGGTTCTTCCTGTTCGGCACACCGGCATCGCTGATCTCGTTGAGCCACCCCAGTTGCTTCAGGCGGGCGGCCATGAACTGGGTGGGCACCACCAGATCCGCGCCGATGTCCTGCTTGCGTGACAGTGGCTCCTTGTTCTTGGCGAACCACTGTTCGTTGTCGTTGAAGTCCTCTTTGTAGTCGACGGTGATGCCCGTGGCCTTCTGGAAGTCGGCGACGAAGCCGTCGGCCATGTACAGCGGCCAGTTCGAGATCCGCAACGTGCCGCTGGCAGGTCCCGCTTGCGTCGACGTCGTGCCGGTGGCGGACTTGTTCTCCGAGCCGCACGCGGCCAGGAAGGACCCGCCAAGAGCCACCGCCGCGGCGGCCGCGGCGCCGCCGCCGATAAAGCGCCGGCGCGAGGTGCGGTTGGTCGCGAGGCGGGCAGCCAGTTGGAGATCGATTGCGTCCGAGTTCTTGGAGGGCATGGCGACTGCGCCTTTCGTGGATTTCCGAAGGGAGGGAACGGGCTACGGCCAACGGTTACGAGTCGTCGAGCATTTCCTCGAGATCCTCGGTGGTGGGGATGTCGGCGGCGGGAAGGACCAGCGATGCGTCGGGGGCCCAGCAGACGTGGACGGCGTCGCCTGGGCGCAGCAGTGGCAGGTCCTGCTCCGGGCCGATGTGCGCGAGGATCGTCGAGTCATCGGCAGCTGCCAGCGAAAGCCGCACCACCGGTCCCTGGAAGGTCAGGTCGCGCACGGTGGCACGCACCGTCGCGACGTCGCCCGTCGGGGCGTCCATGGAGACGCGGACGCGTTCCGGGCGGACCATCAGCGTGACCTGGCCACCCGGTTCGATCGTGGTGTCGCCGGGGCGGGCCTTCAATGTCGTTCCGAGAACGTCGACTTCGACGAAGTCTTGGTTGGTACGGCCGGTCTGCTTACCGGACCATAAGTTGGCCTGCCCGATGAAGCTGGCCACGAACACCGTCGACGGGCGGTCATAGATCTCGGTGGGGGTGCCGATCTGGTCGACGTTGCCAGCGTTCATGACCGCGATCCGGTCGCTCATCGTCAGTGCTTCCTCCTGGTCGTGTGTCACGTAGACGAACGTGATCCCGACCTCGCGCTGGATGCGCTTGAGCTCGAACTGCATGACTTGGCGGAGCTTGAGGTCCAGGGCGCCGAGCGGTTCGTCGAGCAGCAGCGCGCTCGGATAGTTCACCAGCGCCCGGGCCAGCGCCACGCGCTGCTGCTGGCCGCCGGAGAGCTGGGCGGGCTTGCGCTCGGCGAAGTCGGTCAGCCTCACGATCTCCAGCAGTTCGTCGACCCGCTTGCGAACCTCTGCCTTGTCCTTCTTCTGGCTGCGGGGCCCGTACGCGACGTTGTCCCACACCGTCATGTGCGGAAACAGAGCGTAGTGCTGAAACACCGTGTTGACGTTGCGCTTGTGCGGTGGCACGCGGGACACGTCGGCGCCTTCGAGCCGGATCGCACCCTCGGTGGGGGTCTCGAACCCGGCGATCATCCGCAGCGTCGTCGTCTTGCCGCAGCCGGACGGGCCAAGCATCGAGAAGAACTCGCCCGATGCGATGGAGAAGTCGGCTTCCGATACCGCGACATAGTCGCCGAAGCGCTTGGTTACATGGTCGATCTCTATGACCGGGCCGCCCGTGGCGCGGGTGGCCCCGTCCTGTCCCGCCGCATGATCGACGGCGGTAGTGTGTGTGCCGGTCAGGGCAAATCCTCCTCAAGACACAGCCGCGGGGCTGTGGATAAACCATCGCGGATCAGACGGTCCTTCGCAAGCGATTCCGCAACGAATTTACATTTCTACAATGGAATCCTTCGTCGCTTGCGCCGAAGACGGAGAGAATCCGCTGAATCAGGTGTGATCGGCTACCGCCTGGCCATCGCAGTCGGCCCGGGTGTGAACGGAGCGCGCGCCTACTCAGTTTCGCAGCCGGGTCGGCAGTCGTCGGTGGAAACGGCGGGGTCGTTTACTGCTGCACCGAACGTGCGCTCAATGCGAAGTTTCGGCCGATTTTTCGCAGTAGCCGCACGTTCGGCGAGCCTGGACATCCTGGGTTAACCCCATTCGTGGTTCATGGCACGAGATTCGTAGCGCGCCTCGACGGATTCGATGGCTCCCGCGCGTGGGCGCGATAGGGCGATCAGCACCATCGCCAACGCCGCGGTGGCGGCGCCGCCCACGAAGATCGTGACGAAGCTGCTCTCCATGGGCACACCGGCGGTGGTGCGGGCCAGCAGTACCGCGACCAGAGCGGCAGCCGTCGAGCTTCCGACGGTCCGTGCGATCGCGTTCATGCTTGTCGCCACGCCCGTCTCGCCGGCGTCGACCTCCGCGACCACCAGCGCGGGCAGCGCGCCGTAGCCCAGGCTGATGTAGGCGTTGGCCAGAATGCTCGCCGCGATGATCTGCCACGGTGCATTGTGAGCCAGCGCGATGAACAGGAAGCCCACGATGCCCGCGACCGCCGCGATCATGAGGACCGGTCTGGCGCCGAAGCGGTCGATGAAGCGGCCGCTGACCAAGGCCACCAGGAAGCCGGTGATCGCTCCCGGCAACAGGTAGACGACGCTGGCTTCCAGCACGGTCGCCCCGAAGCCGTATCCCGCTGCGTTGTGGGGGATTTGGACGAATTGCGTCAACCCCAGAAACGCGAAGTACAGTCCCATGCCGACGAACACGGTGGCGAGGTTGGTGAGCATGATCGGACGCCGGGTCATCATCTGGGTGGAAACCAGGGGCTGCTTGGCGCGTCGCTCCCAGAACCACCACGCGCCGAGGACGGTGAGGCCGCAGACCGCGCAGCCCAGGGTCGCCGGGGACGTCCACCCCCACGCGTTGCCTTGCGTGATCGACAGCAGCGCGGTCGACAGACCGGCTGCCAGGCCGACGGCCCCGAGCCAGTCGATGGTCCCCGTCGAGCTGCGGGGCCGCGCGGGCACGACGAGCACCACGATCGCGATGACGACGAGCGTGAAGCCCGTCGTCAGCCAGAAGACGCGGTGATATCCGGCGTCACCGCTCATCAGTAGGCCGACCACCACGAGTCCTGTGCCTCCGCCGAAGCCCAACGTTCCCGACAGCACCGACATCGCCGACACCATCCGATCGGGGTCCAACTCCTCCCGCAGGATCGCGATGCCGACCGGGTAGAGCGCGAACGAAGCGGCCTGCAACACGCGGGCGACGATCAGCAGGGCCAGCGACGACGTGGTGGCGGCAAGCACCGAGCCGAGCAGCACGACCACCAGCACGGTCAGCAAGACGCGCTTCTTGCTGTGCAGGTCGGCCAGCCGGCCGATCAGCGGCGTGGTGGCCGCCGCGGCGAGAAGATTCGCGGTGACCGCCCAGCTGGCCGCGACCGTCGACGCGTTCAGCTGGTGGGCGATGATGCCGAGCACCGGAACGACGGCGGTCTGCAGCACGGCGACGGTCAGGACCACCACCGACAGGCCGGCGACGAGCAACCCGGGCCGCGTGACGCCGCCTATGCCGGACCGCGTCGCTTCGGTCTGACCACGGCCCGCTCCGATCGTTAGCTCATCTTCTGTTCTACCGATTATGTCCCGTCGCCCAGCAGCACCGACAACCGCTCATGCGGAAGCGCAGGCGAGCGGTGCCCGTCGCGGCCGACCATGTCGTCGTTGACGACCAGCGCGTTGAGCACCGCTTCCTCGATGGCCTGTACGACCGCCGTGTGGAGGTCGTCCATCCGGCCCCACGGCACGAACGTGAGCGTGCCGAACTCGTCGTCGCCGATCGGCCCGACGGGAAACGCACTGGCCAAGCCGGGCACATCCGCTGTGGAGAAGGCCAGGAAGATGTCACCCGAGAAATGACTGCCCGCCGTGCCGGTTCGGGCCAGGCCAAGCGGAACGCGCCGCGCCAGGGCCTTGCACTGGCCCGGCAGCAGCGGTGCGTCGGTGGCCACGATCGCGATGACTGAGCCGGCACCCGGCGGCGGCTTGAGGCCGAGGTCGACCTCGAACCAATCGCTCGCCACTGGATTGTCGTCGAGCAACTTGGGGCCGACATGCCTTCCGGCAACGGTTAACTCGACGCGTGAGCCGAAATTCGCCTGCACGAACGCTCCAACCGTGAAGGTCCTTCGCCCGTAGCTGACCCGTCGGGATGCGGTGCCGTTGCCGCCGTTGAATTCGTAGCAGTTCATGCCGGTCCCACCGCCGACCGATCCTTCGGCCACCGGACCCGCGGTCGCCGCGTCCAGCGCCGCCTCGACATGCTCGGGCCGGACGTGGCCGCCGTTGATGTCGTTGAGGTAGCCGTCCCACGTCTCGGCGCAGACGGGCAGGAGCCACTGGCGGGCGAGTCGCGGATTGATCCGGTTGACCCAGCTGATGACGCCGGTGTGGCAGGCGCCGACCGCATGCGTATTCGACAGCACGACAGGCAGATTGAACGATCCGGCCTCGTCGATCCAGGTGGTGCCGGTCATCTCCCCATTGCCGTTGAGCGAATACCAGCCCGCCGCGCACGGCTGCCCGACCCCTGCGCGGCCGCGCGGCAGAATCGCGGTGACGCCGGTGCGGACCGGGCCGGAACCGACGACGAGTGGGCCGTCGCCATCGATCAACGTCGTCACGCCGACCTCGACACCGCCGACGTCGGTGAGCGCGTTGAGCGGTCCCGGTTGCCCGGGCAGGACGATGCCGAGCCCACGCGCTCGTGGCCTGCCATCGCTGGTGTGTGTCATGGTCACCCGACGAATCCTCGCCGAGTGGCGTGGGCGCGTCGAGTCAAACAGTCCGTGATCGAATGGACGCATGTCTTCCAGTGCACTGACCGAATCGACCTTCACCGGTCACCGACCCGCACGCGCCGGGGATCTGTCTGTCGAGACGCACGGCATCGCACCCATCGCCGAAGATCAGCGGTACGGCACGCCCCGTCGGCTGTTCACGGTGTGGTTCGCCCCGCAGGTGAACATGACCGGGGTGTTCACCGGCACGCTGGCGATCGTGCTCGGCCTTGGCTTCTGGCTGGGACTGCTGGCGATGGTGATCGGCACGGTGCTCGGCTCGCTGGTGGTCGGATACCTGTCGACGTGGGGCCCCCGGACGGGCACCGGTCAGCTGCCGAACTCGCGGATGGCGTTCGGCGGCGGCGTGGTGCTGCCCGCCGCGCTGCAGTGGCTGTCGTCGATCGCGTGGGACGGCTTGGTCGGGCTGTTCGGCGGCGAAGCCCTGGCCGTGCTTTTGGGTGTCCCGTTCTGGGTGGCTGTGATGATCGTGCTCGGTGTGCAGGGTGCGGTCGGCTTCTTCGGCTACGAGTTGATCCACCGGCTGCAGGCGGTCCTGACCGTGGTGTTGTTCACCACGTTCGTGGTGTTCGCGGTGAAACTGGTTGGGGGACATGAGATCGTCACACCGGCGAGCGTGAGCGGTGCGGACCTCGTTGGGGCGTTCGTGCTCGAGGTGACGATCGCGTTCAGCCTCTCGGTGTCGTGGGCGAGCTACGCCGCCGATTTCAGCCGATACCTGCGTGCCGACTCGTCGCGGGCGCGGGTGTTCGGGTTCACGTTCGCCGGAATCGTGTTGGCGTACATCTTCGTTCAGGGCATCGGCATCGCCGCGGGCGATGTGGTGTCCGAGCACACCGCCGAGGGTGTCCGGTCGGTGATGGGCGGAGGGCTGCTGGGCGGGCTCGCCCTCGTCGTCATCGCGCTGGCGTCGATCGGTTCTGGCGTGATGAACGACTACAGCGGCTCACTGGCGCTGCAGACCATCGGGGTCCGGGTGCGCAGGCCGGTGTCGGCCGTGATCGTGACGGTGCTCGCGTTCGCGTTGATCCTGTGGCTGCACGCCGCCGACACCGCGACCCGCTTCCAGGATGTGCTGCTGCTGGTGAGCTACTGGATCCCGGCCTTCGTCGCGATCGTGGTCATCGACTGGCTGCTGCGCATCGGCGGACGGGCGAGCATCAACCCGGCCGAGGAAACGACGGAACGCCGCGATGCTGCGGCCGCGGTGATCGTGTTCGTCATCGCATACGCCGCGGCAATCCCGTTCATGAATACGTCGCTGATCGAAGGCCCGCTTGCCAAGGCGTGGCACGGCGCTGACGTGGCCTATTTCGTGAATTTGGTTGTGGCGGCGCTGCTTTACGGCGGTTACCGGCTACTGCGGGGCCGTTCGACCGCATCCGTGGGCTGACCCGTGGTGTTGATGAAGTCGTCGATCAGGTCCGCCACTTCGGTGGGCCGCTCAACGTGAGGGAAGTGGCCGACGCCTTCGAGCACCTCGAGCCGGCTTCCTGGCCGCGCTTCGTGCACGGCGTATCCGTGTTCGACCGGGATGATCCCGTCCTGGTCGCCCCAGATGACCATGGTGGGCAGTTCACCTGCCATATGCAGCCGATTGAGTGCGCTCACCGCCTGACCGCGGTAGTCGACCACCGATCGCAACGTCCGTAGGAACGCCTGGCGGGTCTCCGCATCGGACAGCGATGAGTAGGCGCTCCACATCTCCGCACCGCGGGGTGATCGAATCCCGGCCGCTCCGAACCACGAGCGCAGCTTGTTGCCGGCGGTCAGAACCGGTCGCGGCGCGATGGCAGGCAGGATCAGCTCGGCGCCGGGGGCAGACAGCAGTCGCAGCGTCCAGCCGACGTCAGGGCCCAGGCCGCCGCTGCTGATCAGGATCAGCCGCTGACAGTAATCCGGATGTTGGTAGACGAACTGCATGGCCACGCCGCCGCCCAGCGATTGACCGACGATCGTTGCACGGGAGATTCCCAGCTCGTCGAGCAAGTCGCGCAGCCACACCGCGAATGCGCCGAGTGAGTAGTCGCCCCTGGGCTTGGCGGATTGACCGTGTCCCAGCAGGTCGGGCGCGACCACACGGTACTTTCGCGACAGCTGGGGGATGACCGCCCGCCACGTCTCGGAACTCCCGGCCATTCCGTGGATCAGCAGCAAGGCTTCGTCACCGGTGCCGACATCCTGGTAGGCGACGCGATCGCCGTGCAGCTCCATGTACTTCATCTCGCTCATAAGTCCATGGTTGCAGACGGCGGGGGTCAAGGCTTGGCGGCGGCGCTTCTCGCCTCGACCCGGGAGAGATAAAGCCATGTCGGCTGGTAGCCGCGCCGTTCGTACAGGCGGATGGCGTCGATGTTGCCGGGCAGCGCCCCCAGGATCAGATCCTTGACGCCGGTTGCGTATAGGTGCTGCTCCAGTCGATCAAGGAGCACTGAGCCCAGCCCAGCTC
>JAVRPG010000723.1:0-3791 GCA_032162325.1 Mycobacterium sp.
AGCAGTTCGCCGACCTTTACAACGAACGCTACTTGGCATACCAAGGCATTCGACACCATCGGTCGGTTGACCAAGATCGCGTCCGAGCTCGGCACGTCGCTGGCCACCCTGTCCATCGCCTGGGTGCTCGCCAACCCCACCATCACCTCCGCGATCCTCGGCGCCAGCCACCCCGACCAACTCACCGACACCCTGGCCGCCGCCAACCTGGACCTCCCCGACGACGCGAAAGTCGCGCTCGACGACGTCACCCAGGAATACCGGTGGGGCGACGCCGCCAGATAACCCCCCGGCTCAGCGGCTTTAGTCGAGGCTGTTGCGGGAAGGTCTGCGACGGTGCTGTGGTTCTACCGTCACAGACACGTGCACTACAGGAATGAGGCACCACCCATGACCGCAGATTTGCCTGAGAATGCATTGGAACTGCGTTCATTGGTGACGTCGCAGGGCACGCTCGAGCTCTCACTGCAGGACGTCCCGGTTCCCACCCCCGGCGCCAATGAGGTGTTGGTGCGCGTGGAAGCCTCGCCGATCAACCCGTCAGACCTGGGCCTGCTGATCGCCGGCGCGGACATGACGACTGCGACGGTAGCGGGTACGCCGGAGCGCCCCGTCGTCACCGCGTCGTTGGGAGCGGGTGCCCTGGAAGGGCTTTCGGCGCGAGTCGACAAACCGCTTCCGGTGGGAAATGAGGGTGCGGGCATCGTCGTGGCCGCGGGGTCGTCGCCCGCGGCTCAGGCCCATCTGGCAACGAGGGTCGGGATCGCGGGCGGCGCGATGTACACGCAGTACCGAGCTGTTGATGCTTCCGCGTGTCTCGTCTTGCCCGATGGGGCCACGGCCAGGGATGGGGCGTCGTCCTTCGTCAATCCGTTGACGGCTCTCGGAATGGTGGAAACCATGCGCCGCGAAGGTCATTCCGGTCTGGTGCACACGGCTGCGGCGTCGAATCTGGGCCAGATGCTTGTCAAGCTCTGCCAAAACGACGGGGTACCGCTGGTCAATATCGTCCGCAAGCCCGAGCAAGAGGAGCTGCTCAGGTCAATGGGCGCAGTCCATGTCTGCAATTCGGGCTCGCCGTCGTTCGCGACGGATCTCGTCGAGGCGCTGAAGGCGACGTCGGCGACGCTTGCGTTCGACGCCACGGGTGGGGGAACGCTTGCGAGTCAGATTCTCAGTGGCATGGAGGAAGCGGCGAGCTCGACCGCGTTGGAGTACTCACGGTATGGGTCGACCGTCCACAAGCAGGTGTACATCTACGGCGGACTCGACACGGGTCCGACCACACTCACCAGGAAGTTCGGCATGGCGTGGGGTATCGGAGGGTGGCTGCTCACGCCGTTCCTGCAGAGCGCCGGGGGCGAGGCCGTTGGTCGGCTCCGGGCCCGTGTGGCCGCGGAGCTGACCACGACGTTCGCGAGTACCTACACCCGGGACGTTTCACTCGCCGGCATGCTCCGCCCCGATGCGTTCAACGCTTACGTCGAGCGGGCGACCGGGGAGAAGTTCCTCGTGACTCCGCAGGCACTCCGGTGACTGCAAGATACAGAGCGCCCGCGCTCTCGACGTTGACCCAGGAACAACGCGACCAGTTTTCATCGTGCGCTGAAACGCCCACAAACGGGCGGTCAAGCACCGGTGGCCCAAGACGCGCCGCGGGAGTGACAGCGGGCGGTTGACGGGGCTGGGCTGCCAGGCCCTTCCCGACTATCTGGACTGTGGCCGTCGCAGCGGCGGGGTTCTAAGCGGTTACCGCTTGTTCACCGTCAATGACTGGGAATCGGCCGGAGCCGCCGGGTCGCTGCCGGACGGATCCGGCGACCAAATCTGTTGTTACACAGGGGAAGATAAGTAACGACCGGCATCGCCGCGAGCGGCCTTTTGGTAATCCGTTGGTCGCGGGTTCGAGGCCCGCCCGCCCCACGTCAGAGGTGTGTTACCTCGGCTGAGGCTTGACAGTTACTTCGGCTGATCCTTGACACTCCCTGGATGAGGGAGTTGAGCGTGGCTGAGCAGCGGTATCAGGCCGTGCTGGCGGTGATCAGCTGGTGCGGGCGGGGATGATCGACCCGAGCGTGCGGGATCGGCGCTCGCGCAAGTGGAAACGTTGGGAACTCGGCACCCCGATGGAGTGGTGGCAGATGGACATCGTGAGTGGATTCCCGCTGGCCGACGGCACCAGCGCTAAGGCGTTGACCGGGATCGACGACCATTCCCGGATGTGCGTCTGTGCACGGTTAATAACCCGGGAGCGCACTCGTGTGGTGTGTGACGGATTACTCGCAGCGCTGGGCACCTACGGTGTGCCCGAGCAGATCCTGACCAGCAGGCGTTGGATGAATGGGTCGAGCACTACAACACCGACCGGCCGCACCAGGCGATGGCTTAATCGTCGCTGTCGTCGACGGTGCGCCCGGGGTTGATCCAGGAGGCCGCCGCGCCGATGACCATCATCACGGCGGCGGCGGTGAACACCACGACTAACCCGTTGTGGAACGGCCCCGAGATCAACTGCGGGAAGAATTGTTTTCCGGTCAGCACGGCCGCGTTGACTCCGGGCTGTTGCAGGACTCCGGAGGAGCCCAGCAGTTCGGCGATCGGGTTGTAACCCAAGAACGCCGCGAACAAACTTTCGACCGGAGGCAGGTTGGCCACGTTGTTGGCCACCGTCGCGGTTACGCCTTGCTGCTGCAGCCCGGCGCTGAGCGTGCCGGGCAGCGAGTGGGCCAGGCCGGCGATCATCAGCGAGAAGAAAATGCCGATCGATAACGACATGCCGGCGTTGGTGAACGTCGCACGGATACCCGAGGCGGCGCCGCGCTCGGCGGCGGGCACGCTGGACATGATCGCCGCGGTGTTAGGGGCCGTGAAGATGCCGCCGCCCAGGCCGTTGAGGAAGATCAGCACGGCGAACACCCGGGAGTCGAAATCCACCGGTATAAGGGTCAGGGCCACGAATGTCATCGCCATCAGCACCAGACCGCCGACGGCGAACGGCCGGGAGCCGAAGCGGTCCGAAAGCGTGCCCGACAGCGGGCCTGCCAGGAGGAAGCCGAGGGTCATCGGCAGCATGTAGATGCCCGACCACAGCGGGGTGGATTCGAAGCTGTAGCCGTGCAGCGGTAGCCAGATGCCCTGCAGCCAGATGATCAGCATGAACTGCAGGCCGCCACGGCCGACGGAGGCCATCAGCCCGGCAATGTTGCCCAGCGCGAAGGGCTTGGACCGGAACAGCCTGATGTCGAGCATGGGAGCGGGTGCGCGCGATTCGACAAAGTACAGCGTGACCAGTGCGACAACGGCCAGCGTGATCGAACCGAGCACCCAGGGGTTGGTCCAACCGGTGGGATGACCGCCGTAGGGCTGGATCCCGTAGGTGATTGCTGCCAACAGCACGGTCAGGCCCACGCCGAAAAGCACTGTGCCGGGCCAATCGAGGCGAGCGGGAGTCCTGACGCCGACTTCACGCAGCGAGCGGAAACTCCACACCGTCCCGCCCACGCCCAGCGGTACGCCGACCCAGAAAACTGCGCGCCAATCCCATTCCGACAGCAGTCGGCCGATCAGCAGACCCAGAAACTGGCCGGCGATGGCGGCGACCTGGTTGATCCCCAGCGCCATGCCGCGCTGCCTGCTGGGGAACGCGTCGGTCAGGATGGCCGCCGAACAGGCCATCAGCATGGCCCCGCCGATGCCCTGGATGACGCGCCAACAAATCAGCCACACCGCGCCGCCGCCCAGGCGAAACGGGTCGAACGACAACGCAATCGCGGCAATCGTGAAAATCGCGA
>JAVRPG010000724.1:0-4943 GCA_032162325.1 Mycobacterium sp.
GCGCTCGCTCGGGATGCTCCATACCCCCTGGGGCAGCCACCGCTGCGGTGAGCACCGCGTGGTCAGCGAGCGCCCGCGCGTAAGTCCTGGGCGTCACCTCTGCCTGGCGCGTGGATGGGTCAGATAGCACTGCACTGATCCAGGACAGGGCTTGCTGGACGCGCCCGGTGGTCCACCACAGCCGCTGCAGGGCGCACGCCAGTCGCAGTGCCCCCTCACCGTCGCCGATGTCGCAGCTCCACGTGAATGCGGCTCGAAGATTGTCGATTTCGATGTCGGCCCGCTCGACATGCTGATGTTGGCCGACCGAGCATGGCTGGTCCACGAGCGCGGCCAGGTGTGTGTAGTAATCGCGGTGGCGCATCCGAACCGCATCGGATTCACCGGAATCGCCGAGCTTTTCCATGGAGTACTGGCGAACCGTCTCGATCAGCCGGTAACGCGTTGCGCCGCTGGTGTTTTCGGCAATGACGAGCGATTTGTCCACCAGCAGGGTCAGCTCGTCGAGCACCTGGTAAGGCTGCACGTAATCGTCCGCGACGACGACTTCTGCGGCGTCGAGGTCAAATCCACCGCGAAAGACCGCCAGCCGGCGAAAGATCACGCGCTCCACCTCGGTGAGCAGCGCGTGCGACCAATCCACCGAGGCCCGCAGCGTCTGCTGGCGCCGGACCGCGGTGCGCATGCCGCCGGTCAGGAGCCGGAAACGGTCATGCAGGCTGGTGAGGATGTCGGTAACAGACAACGCCCGCACCCGCGCCGCGGCGAGCTCGATCGCCAACGGCATGCCGTCAAGGCGTTGACAGATCTCCGCGACGGTTTCGGCATTCTCGTCGGTGATGACGAACTCGGGCCTGACCAGGCGAGCACGGTCGGTGAACAACTCAACCGCTTCGTCGGTGATCGACAGCGATGACACCCGCCAGATCACTTCGCCGCTCATGCCGATCGGCTCACGACTGGTCGCCAGCACCGTCACTGCCGGACAGGCCCCCAGCACGGCAGCGACAAGTTCGGCCGTCGCATCCAGGAGATGCTCGCAATTGTCCAGCACCAGCAGCATCGCCCGATCCGCGATGAACCGTAGCAGCGCGTCGGTCGCAGAGCGGCCGGGAACATCGGGCAGCCCTAGCGTGCGGGCGGCCGTGGCGGGGACAAGGTCGGGTTCGGTGATCGGCGCCAGCTCGACATACTGTGCGCCCTCGCGGAATTGCCCGGCGATCTGGCCCGCGACCTGTACCGCAAGACGCGTCTTGCCCGAACCTCCTGCGCCGGTCAGGGTGACCAGCCGATTCTCGGTGACCATGCGGGACAGCTCCGCTATTTGCGCCGTGCGACCGACGAAGCTCGTCAACTGAAGCGGAAGCCCCTCTGACGCCGCGGCAGGCACCCGCAGGGGTGGAAATTGGTTGTGCAGATCGGGATGGCACAGCTGGATGACCCGCTCGGGGCGACGAAGACCTCGCAGCTGGTGGCTGCCCAGCGGAAGCAGCCAGGCGCCGGGCGGTAGGCGGTCGGCCACGATCTCCTCGGTTGCGCCGGACAACAGCGTCTGGCCACCGTGTCCCAAGTCGCGTACGCGTGCGGTTTTGTTGATAGTCGTCCCGATGTAGTTGTTTTCGTCGCGCAACTGGACCTCGCCGGTGTGCAGACCAATCCGCAACCGGATCGGCGCCAGCGGTGCCATCTGCAAGTCGAGGGCACATGCCACCGCGTCACTACCACGGTTGAAGGCGACGACGAGGCTGTCTCCTTCGCCCTGCTCAACCGGGCGCACCCCGCCATGCTCGGCAACGATTTGGGCGAGTGCGCGGTCGAGTCGTGCGACCCCCCTTCGCATTTCCTCGGGCTGCGCTTCCCAGAGTTGTGTGGACCCTTCGATATCGGCGAGCAGGAGCGTCACCGTTCCAGTCGGTAGCTCACTCACGCCTATGTCGCTCTCGTTCACCGGCGGCGTGTCCGCCCCTAGGTCGATCTCGCTCATGTTAGCCAGCATCGCCGGTCGTCAGCGCCACAACATCAGCGAAACCGCGCAGATTTTGTTTGCCGTCGCCCCGGACCTCCGACCCCGACCTGGATTTTTTCCGCCTTATGACCGATGGTTTTGGTCTGCGCGCACCACATAGTCGACGTGACGTGCAACAAGAGAGGTAGATCCATGAAAATTCCGTCCATAGCACCGCCGGTCGGCTTGGCTAACGCGGTGCAGCGCGGCCGTCATCATCTCTTGCGACTTCACCAGTCGCTTGCCCCCGCGCCGGCCGCGATGACCGAGGTCATCGTCGGCGCCTGGCTGGCCCAGGCCGTGTCCGTTGCCGCCGACCTGCGCATCGCCGATGCACTGAGCGAGGGGCCGCTCGGGCTGGACGAGTTGGCGGATAGGGTCGGCGCCAACCCAGACGCGCTCGGCCGGTTGCTGCGGGCGTTGATCAGCCGTGGCATCTTTCGCCGGCGCAGTGACGGCCGCTACGACCTGACGCCGCTTGCGCGCACCCTTCGGTGGGATACGCAGGATTCGGTGGCGGCCTTCGCGCGGTTCGTTGGATCGGCGCACGAGCGCGAGCATTGGAGCCACTACATCTATGCGGTCCGAACTGGTCGGTCGGTCGTTCCCAAGTTACGCGGCGTGGAGGCATCCGAATGGTTCCCAAGTCAGCCGGAACTGAGCGAGGTTTTCAACCAGGCCATGACGAATCTTTCGGAGATAGCCGTCGGGGCGGTGACCGCCGCTTACGGCTTCGGTGGCCACCGCACCATCGTGGATATTGCCGGCGGGCACGGCCGGCTGCTGGCCGGCATCCTGTCGGCGAACCCAGCCGCTTCAGGCATCCTCTTCGACCTGCCGCATGTGGTGGCGGGCGCCGAACCGCTGCTCTGCAAACACGGGGTCGCAGAGCGCGTACGAATCGTCGAAGGTTCGTTCTTCGATGCGGTTCCCGAAGGCGGCGACCTATATGTACTGAAGAACATCATCCACGATTGGCCCGACGATAAGGCCCAACAAATTCTCAAGACGCTCCGCGCGGCGACTCCGACGGGTACAACCGTTCTGCTGGTCGAGTGCGTGATACCGCCGCATGATCGAGACGCGCTCGCAAAATGGTCGGACCTTGAGATGCTGGTCGTAAATGCGGGCCGGGAACGCACAGGCGATCAATACCAAGATCTGTTGGAGCAGGCAGGTTTTCGCATGACTCGGATCGTGTCGACGGCCTCACCGTTCAGCATTGTGGAAGCCACCGCCGCCTAATCGGAGCCGGGTATGCCTGCACACGGCGGCATACTCAGCCGGGGTCAAGTAGCCCAGCGCCGAGTGGCGGTGTCGGTGATTATGGTCGCGCTTGAAGTCACCGATTACTACCCGGGCTTCGCGCAGGGTCGTCCAATGGTTGCGGTTCAGGCACTCTTTGCGCAGGCAGTTGTCGAACGATTCGATGTGGCCGTTGTTCCATGGCGTGCCCGGCGGTATATACGACAGCCCCACCTTCCCATCACAGAACTGTTGCAGCGCTTGGGAAACTAACTCGGGGCCGTTGTCCATCCGTAGCACCACCGGCACACCGTGAACGGCGAACACCTCCTCAAGTTCGATGATCATCCGGTCGGCGGTAATGGAGCGTTCCACGAGGTGTAGCAGCCATTCGCGGGTGTGTACGTCGATCATCGAGGCAATCTTGATTGCCTTGCCGTCGATGGTGGAATCGTACTGAAAGTCCAGCGCCCACATGACCTTCGGTGCGTCAGCGACCACCAGAGGGATCGACGACACGCCGGCCCGTTTACGACGGGAATGCACCCGCACCTGCAGGCCTTCCTCGCGCCACAGTCGGTGGACTTTCTTTTTGTTCACCTCACGGTGTTCGTCGTGGCGCAGAGCGGCCCAGGCGCGGCGGAACCCGTGGCAGGGGTGTTTGACCGCGTAGGCACGCAGGTCCGCGTCCGGGTCGGCCGGCGTATGCGAGATCGGCACACGCCGATAGGTGGAGCGGGCAAGCCCGACCGCTTTGCACGCGAGCCGTTCCGACACGCCCAGAACCTCTTTAAGCATGTCCACGGCACGGCGCTTGGCGGCCGGGCTCAGAATGTTCCCTTGGCCACCTCGCGCAGGGCGTCTTTTTCCAGTTCGGCCTCGGCCAACAGTCGCTTGAGGCGGGAGTTCTGCTCGCGCAGCTCTTTGAGCTCCTTGGCGGCGTCGGTGTCCATGCCGCCATAGGCGCGGCGCCAGTTGTACAGCGTCCCCGCAGACACTCCGAGTTCGGCGGCGATCTCCTCGCCACTCTTGCCTTCGGCAGCCAACTCGCCCGCGCGGCGCAGCATGCGCACGATGTCCTCCGCGGAATGCCGCTTCCGACCGGCCATAACTTTCATCGTCCCTTCCAAGCCCGACATCAGGCCACAGGACTTAAATCCAGCTGGACTGATTCAGTGGGAACACGCCACGAACACCGGGACCGCCGTGTTGAGTCGACAAGCACTACCTACCGGCGAGAAGGGTGCATGCGGCACGACGCGGGTGCCGCGACACCTACAGTCAGGCAATGAACTTCGAGGAGTACCGAGCGTACGACGCGACTGGGCTGGCGAAGCTGGTCGCCGACGGGGAAGTGTCCGCGGCCGAGTTGCTGGTGCTGGCTCGGGAGCGGGCGGCCGCAGTCAACCCGCGGATCAATGCGATCGTGCGCGACGTGCCCGCCCCGCGGCCCGCTGAGCTGGGTGGGCCGTTCGCCGGCGTCCCGTTCCTGATCAAGGATCTCGCTCAGGACTATGCGGGGCTGCCGACCGCGGCAGGATCCCGCGCGCTGATGTCGACGCCCGTCGCCGAGCACGCCACCGTCGTGCAGCGCTGGCTCGATGCCGGCCTGGTGATCTTCGGCAAGACCAACACCCCGGAGTTCGGGGCGAAGGGGATCACCGAGTCGGTCGCGTGGGGACCGGCGCGCAAT
>JAVRPG010000725.1:0-3616 GCA_032162325.1 Mycobacterium sp.
ATTACGGCGACGAGATCGGCATGGGCGACATCATCTGGCTCGGCGACCGTGATGGGGTCCGCACCCCGATGCAATGGACGCCGGACCGCAACGCCGGCTTCTCCACCGCAAACCCGGGCCGGTTGTACCTGCCCCCCAACCAGGACCCGATCTACGGTTACCAGTCGGTGAATGTCGAGGCGCAACGCGACAGTTCGACGTCGCTGCTGAACTGGACGCGCACCATGCTCGCGGTGCGGGGCCGCTACGACGCGTTCGCAATCGGCACGTTCCGTGAGCTCGGTGGGTCGAACCCGTCGGTCCTGGCCTATGTGCGGGAGATCGAAGGCGCAGGCGACACCGTGCTCTGCGTGAACAACCTGTCGCGGTTCCCGCAGCCGATCGAACTGAACCTTCAGCATTGGAACGGGTACACGCCGGTCGAGATGACCGGATACGCTGAGTTCCCCCGGATCGGCCAGTTGCCGTACCTGCTGACTCTGCCGGGTCACGGGTTCTACTGGTTCCAATTGCGGGAGCCTGAGGAGCAGTCATGAACCTGCCATTCAACGAATGGCTACCCCAGCAGCGGTGGTACGCCGGGCGTAACCGTGAGCTGTCCTCCGCGGAACCCGCCGTAGTGGTTTCGCTGCGTGAGGACCTCGACCTCGTGCTGCTCGACGTCGACTACACCGACGGTCCCTCCGAGCGCTATCAGGTGATAGTGGGCTGGGACGCCGGGCCGCTAGAGGAGTTCAGCACCGTCGCAACCATCGGCGCCGACGACGACCGCACCGCCTACGACGCGCTATACAACCCGGCGGATGCGCGTTTCCTGCTGTCGCTGATCGATTCGTCGGCGACGGTGGGCCCGCCGGTCAACTCGGTGCGGTTCGGCAAGGAACCCGGCGCCACGCTTCCCCTCGAGGCGGCGGCGCGGGTGTCGAGCGCCGAGCAGAGCAACACCAGCGTGATCTTCGAAGAAGAGGCCGTCTTCAAGGTGTTCCGCCGCATCACCCCTGGCACCAATCCAGACATCGAACTGAACAGGGTGCTGGCACGGGCCGACAACCCGCACGTTGCGCGCTTGCTCGGCGCCTACGAGACGTCGGGCGACGGGCGACCGTGCGCGCTCGGCATGGTCACCGAGTTCGCCGCGAACTCCGCCGAGGGCTGGGACATGGCCATGGCCAGCACCCGCGACCTGTTCGCCGAGGGCGACCTTTACGCCGACGAGGTCGGCGGCGACTTCGCCGGCGAGTCGTATCGGCTCGGCGAGGCGGTCGCCTCGGTACACGTCACCCTCGCCGAGCAGCTCGGAACGTCGATCACCCTGTTCCCGACCGACACCGTGCTCGAGCGACTCTTGGCGGTATCGGCGTCGGTCCCCGAACTCGAGCAGTACGTGCCGCTGATCGAGGAGCGCTACCGCAAGCTGGCCGAGGAGACGATCACCGTCCAACGGATTCACGGCGACCTGCATCTCGGGCAGGTGCTGCGCACACCCGAGAGCTGGCTGCTCATCGATTTCGAAGGTGAGCCTGGACAGCCGCTCGATGAGCGACGCCGACCCGACTCCCCGCTGCGCGATGTTGCAGGCGTGCTCCGGTCATTCGAATACGCCGCCTACCAACGGTTGGTGGAGCAAGCCTCAGACTCTGGAGCCGAGGACCGGGACCGGCAGCTGGCCGCGCGGGCCCGCGAATGGGTGGGCCGCAACGCCGCCGCGTTCTGCGAAGGGTATGCCGCGGTCTCAGGCACCGACCCGCGCGACTCCAGGCATCTGCTCGAGGCCTACGAGCTCGACAAGGCCGTCTACGAGGCAGGCTACGAGGCGCGGCACCGGCCGAGCTGGCTGCCGATCCCGCTGAAGTCGATCGCCCGGATCGTCGGCTAGGCCAGGCCCTTGATCACACCCTGCGGCCGCCTTGCGGTCGTATCCACTGGGCGGGAACCGAGAGCTCGCCCGTCATGTGCGGATGGATCGACGGGGCGGTCCGCTCCGGTGAGCGCGCGGCATCAGAGGTGATGCAACGCGAAAGGGCCGGCGTGGCGTAACGGTCGCCGCCCAGCGCGGCACCAATTGGACATGACGACATTCCAGATCAACTCCACGAGACAGAACAACATCGATTCCGTTGCGGGTCTGCTCGCGCGCTACGGCCTTGTCATCGTCATCGCGTGGTTCGGCGGAATGAAGTTCACGAACTACGAGGCGCAGGGCATCTATCCACTGGTGTCCGAAAGCCCGTTCATGAGCTGGCTGTACGACATCTTCTCGGTGTACACCTTCTCGGTACTGCTCGGCATGTTCGAGGTCGCCGCAGCGGTCTTGATCGCCGTCAAGCCGTGGTGGCCCAAAGTGTCTGTCCTCGGCAGCGCGCTCGCCGTCCTGCTGTTTGCCGCGACGATCAGCTTCCTGTTCACCACCCCCGGCGTCTTCGACGAATCAGTCGGAGGCTTTCCCCTGCTGTCCGTTAGCGGCGGATTTCTCATCAAGGACGTGGCGCTGGTGGGCATCTCGGCGTGGACGCTGGCTGATGCGCTGCGGGCAACCCGCAGCAGTCTCGCCGGTTCCTCACAGCCTCACGCAACCTAGCAATGCATGACTGGCGGGTGTGACAACGACGTTAGAGACGCAAGCAGAGCCCGCCGACATCGACAGCACGCGGCCCGCCCGGTGGACCGTAAAGTCGTGGGACCGGGTGTGCCTCGTCGCCCTCCTCGTCGCCACCGCGGTGATGTATCTATGGAACATCGCGATCAATGGAATGGGCAACCAGTTCTATGCCGCTGCGGCGCAAGCGGGTTCGACGAACTGGGAGGCGTTGTTGTTCGGCTCGCTGGACCCGCACAACTTCATCACCGTCGACAAGCCACCGGTATCGCAGTGGGCGATGGGACTGTCCGGGCAGATATTCGGCTTCAACAGCGCGAGCATGATGATCCCGCAGGCGCTGATGGCCGTCGCTGCCGTCGCGCTGCTGTACGGCGCGGTGGCACGCGTCAGCGGCCCGCGGACCGGGTTGCTCGCGGGCACCGTGCTGGCGTTGACGCCGGTGGCCGCGTTGATGTTCCGATTCAACAATCCCGACGCGGTCATGGTGCTGTTGATGACCGCCGCTGCGTACTGCACCGTGCGCGCATTGCAGCAGGCGGACGCGAAGTGGCTGGTGTGGGCCGGTGTCGCACTGGGTTTCGCGTTTCTCGCCAAGATGCTCGAAGGGCTGATGGTGGCCCCGGCGCTGGCCGCCGCGTACCTCGTTGCCGCGCCGACGCCATTGCGGGCAAGGCTGCGAAATGTGTTGGTGGCCGCCGTTGCCTTCGTCGTCTCGGCTGGCTGGTTTGTGGTGCTGACCCTGCTGTGGCCTGCGTCGTCGCGCCCGTACATCGCGGGGTCGACCGATAACAACTTCATGAATCTGGTGTTGGGATACAACGGATTTTCCCGCGTTCTCGGCCGCAACCACATGGGGTTCGGCCCGCCCGACCATGTGGTCGGAGCGGCTGCCGGTGCGCAGTTGTCGCACGGACCAAACGGATTCGGCGGTCAATCGCAAGGATGGTCGCGGTTGTTCGGCGGTGAGTTCGGTTTCGAGATCGGCTGGCTGGTGCCCGCGGCGCTGCTGGCGACCGT
>JAVRPG010000726.1:0-3304 GCA_032162325.1 Mycobacterium sp.
CACGCCGGTGCACTACTTGTGCGACGAGACGCAGGGCTGGATGCCCGATATCGCCGACCTGGAGTCGAAGATCACCGACCGCACCAAGGCGATCGTCGTGATCAACCCGAACAACCCAACCGGCGCGGTGTATAGCCGCCAAATCCTCACCCAGATGGCCGATCTCGCGCGCAAGCATCAGCTGCTGCTGTTGGCCGACGAGATCTACGACAAGATCCTGTACGACGACGCCAAGCACATCGCGATGGCGTCGGTGGCGCCGGACGTGCTGACGCTGACCTTCAACGGGTTGTCGAAGGCATACCGCGTCGCGGGCTACCGGTCGGGTTGGCTCGTGATCACCGGCCCCAAAGAACACGCCGAGAGTTTCATCGAGGGCATCAGCCTGCTGGCCAACATGCGGCTGTGTCCGAACGTCCCTGCGCAGCACGCGATCCAGGTTGCGCTTGGTGGCCATCAGAGCATCGAGGACCTCGTATTGCCCGGCGGGCGGCTGCTCGAGCAGCGCGATGTGGCATGGACCAAGCTCAACGACATCCCCGGGGTTTCGTGCGTGAAGCCGGAGGGCGCGCTGTACACCTTCCCGCGGCTCGACCCCGAGGTGTACGAGATCGCCAACGACGAGCAGCTGGTGCTCGACCTGCTGCTGCAGGAGAAGATCCTGGTCACGCAGGGCACCGGGTTCAACTGGCCGACGCCGGATCACCTGCGCATCGTGACGCTGCCGTGGGCCCGCGACCTCGCCAACGCGATCGAGCGGCTGGGCAACTTCCTGGCGTCCTACCGCCAGTAGCCGGCCAGAAGGAGCCTCTACCCTGTTGCGGGTGACACACTCGCACGCCCACTCGCACTCGCTGCGCGGTCCCGCGCCGCTGGGCCCGATGGCCGCCAAGATCGTCGTCGGAGCACTGATCGCCATCGGCATTGCGGTGCTGGCCGGCGCGGTGTGGCTGTGGCCCAGCCAGCAGAAGGTCGACATCCCGCTCCCATTCCAGAACGCCGCGGGCGGCGCGGTCACCACCGAAGCCGGGCATGTGCTGTCAAGCAAGGCCGCAACGTGCGGGAGCCCCTCTGCGGGTGCGGTGTTGACCGCCGATCCAGTGCAAGCTCCGGAGGGCGGTGGCCAATGCGTGCAGACCCTGGTGGCCATCGACTCAGGACCCAACAAGGGCGCCAACACGCTGCTCGAATCCAGCGGCGGGCCCGGCCAACCCAACCTCGCGGTCGGCAACCACATCCGGATCAGCCGCCAGGTCGACCAGGCCGGCACGACCAGCTACGCGTTCTTCGACTACGAGCGGACGTGGCCGCTGATCGCCCTCGCCGCGGTGTTCGCCGTCGTGATCGTCGCGGTCGCCGGCTGGCGCGGCCTGCGTGCGCTGATCGGGATCGTCGTCGCGTTCAGCGTGCTGGTGGTGTTCCTGCTGCCGTCCCTGCGCGACGGCGCATCCGCGATTCCGGTCGCGTTGGTCGCGTCGGCGGCGATCCTCTACGCGGTGATCTACCTGGCGCACGGGGTGAGCCTGCGGACCAGTGCGGCACTGCTCGGAACGTTGGCAGCGCTGTTGCTCGCCGCGTTGTTGTCCTGGGGTGCAATAGAATTGGCACACTTGACCGGACTGTCGGAGGAACAGAACAACGAAGTGGCCGCCTACCTCGGCAACGTCTCGATCACCGGGTTGCTACTCGCCGGCTTCATCATCGGCTCGCTCGGCGTGCTCAACGACGTCACCGTCACGCAGGCGTCGACGGTGTTCGAGCTGGCCGAGCTCGGCGACGGCAGCTCGCGGCGCGCGATCTTCCTCGGCGCCATGCGGGTGGGCCGCGACCACATAGCCAGCACCGTCTACACGCTGGTGCTGGCCTATGCGGGCAGCGCGTTGCCGCTGCTGCTGTTGTTCAGCGTGGCCAACCGGTCCCTCGGCGACGTGTTGACCAGCGAGAGCGTGGCCATCGAGATCGCCCGCTCGGCGGTCGGCGGCATCGCGCTGGCACTGTCGGTGCCGTTGACGACTGCCATCGCGGCGGTGCTGGCGGCGCCCGCTACCGCTCCAGCAGCTCCAGCAGGTAGGCGCCGTATCCCGACTTGAGCAGGGTGTGCGCGCGGGCGGCGAGCTGGCCGTCGTCGATGTAGCCGACCCGCCATGCCACCTCCTCGGGCACGCTGATCTTGAGCCCCTGCCTGCGTTCGATGGTGCGGACGTAGTCGCTGGCGTCCAACAGCGAGTCAAACGTGCCGGTGTCCAGCCACGCCGTGCCGCGGGCCAGCACGTCGACCGTCAACCGGCCCTGGTTCAGGTAGAACTGGTTGATCTCGGTGATCTCGTACTCGCCGCGCGCAGATGGTTTCAGCGACCGCGCGATCTCGATGACGTCGTTGTCATAGAAGTACAGACCCGGCACAGCGTAATGCGATTTCGGGGTGGCCGGTTTCTCCTCCAGCGACAGCGCCGTGCCGTCTGCGCCGAACTCCACGACTCCATAGGCGGAGGGGTTGGCCACCCAGTACGCGAAAATCGCTCCTCCGCTGACACTTTGGAACCGGCGCAGATTAGTGCCCAAGCCCGGCCCGTCGAAAATGTTGTCGCCCAAGACCAATGCCACGGAATCGTTGCCGATGTGCTCGGCGCCGATCACGAATGCCTGCGCCAGCCCGTCGGGCCGGTCCTGCACCACGTAGGTGATATTGATGCCGAAATCCGAACCGTCGCCGAGCAATCGGCGAAACGCCGGAGCATCGTCGGGAGTGGTGATGATCTGGATGTCGCGGATGCCCGCCATCATCAGCGTCGACAGCGGATAGTAGAACATCGGCTTGTCGTAAACGGGTAGCAGCTGCTTGGACGCGCCCATGGTGATCGGATACAGCCGCGTGCCCGATCCACCGGCCAGGATGATGCCGCGCATCAGCCGGCCAGGTCGTTCTCGGTCAGGTCGGTTGCGGCCAGGGCGGAGGCGAGGTCGGGATGACGAAACACCGATGTGACGTGGTCACGCACGACACGGAACGCCGACGCCTTCCCGTCTTGCTCCTCGGCGACCACCACGCCGCCGTGGACATACATCCGGCCAGGGATGGCGGCGGTGACGTCCAACGAACTCGCCCACTCGAGCAGTGCCGCGTGGCCCTGGCCTGCGCCGTTCGCGTCACCGAACTCGATGTCGTCGCTGGAAACCAGAACAAGGGTGTCGAAGTCGCGCTCGTTGAGCGCGTCATGCCAGGCGAGGACGGTTGCGATCTCCGAAGTCGTCATGGTCGAGAAGTTACGCCACCTAGAAGGGTGTGTGTTCCAGCCACCCGTCC
>JAVRPG010000727.1:0-4871 GCA_032162325.1 Mycobacterium sp.
GCCAGCCCAGATCGTCGACCACCCTGACCAGCGCGCGGCTGCCCGCGGTCAACGCGACCGGCCGATAGTCGGCGCCAAGGAAGGTGGCATCGAGCGCGTTCATCGCCTTGGTGACCTCGCGTCCCGATGCCGCGCCCTCCAGCCGGTCGGCCAACCTGCTGCATACGCGTGCCGCGTGTGCCCGCAGCTCGTCGTGATGTCGCGGCGGGAAGAGGAACAGCGCGGCAGGCACGCATATCGCCAGTGCGATCAGCCAGCCCAGCAGCCGCTCGGGCACCGGGCCGACCGGTGTGCAGGCGGGCAGCACGAACATCAGCAGCGTGGCCCGCTGGCCGGCGGCCACGATCTCGCTGAGCACGCCGGCGAAGGTCACCGCCACACCCAGCACGAACATCAACGCGACGCTCAGCCACGGATGCGGTGCGACCAGCGTGCCAAGCGTGATGAGGATGGCGCCGTTGAACCCCAGGCCGCAATACGCCAGCGCGCGCGCAGGCCGGTTGCCCGGGAAGTCGACCATGATCAGCAGCGCCACCGATCCGAAGATGGTGAACAGCGGCGTCTGCGACCCGCCGCCGATCGCGAAGCTGACCGCCGCGGCGATGGGCACCACGATCGCCGCCCGCAATGCACGCCGCAGCGCGTCATATTCGGGGTCGCGCGCACGCATCCGGTCCAACACGTGTCGCAACACCGCGGCCGTCTCAGTGGGCAAGGAGCTTGACTCCAGAGACTATGAGGTCTACGACGTCGGCCGCCCTATTCACCGTCTGGCACCGTGGCGAAGCGGCCGGAGTCGAGCGCGTCGAGCAGCTGTCCCGCGATCCACTCCAGCGCGTCGGTGTCGCGCGGCAGCGTGGCCTGCTCGTAGCCGACCAACACGTACACGCCCCACGCCGCGAACGTCTGCGCCTGCCGCTTGTTGTGCAGGATCTCGAACGCCGACTCGCGCATGATGTCGAAGCGTTGTTGGTCCACCGCGGCCTGCACCGGCTGGACCTGCGGGTCGACTGAACTCCACACCCGGATCGCGGCCTCGGCGCCATGCGGGAGCGTCAACCCGACCTGGATGAGGGTGTCGATGCGCCGGCGCGGGTCCGGCTCGGCACGCACCGCCTCCACCACCTGCATGGTGCGGGCTTGCATCCAGTGCGCGACGAGTTCGGAGGTGTAGGCCCGCCAGCTGGGGAAGTAGTGATAGAAGGAGCCGGTTGTAATGCCGAGCCGGTTACAGACCTCGGCCAGCTTCAGTCCGCCGTAGCCCAGATCCGACAACACATCGAGGCCGGCTTCGAAATAGGACTCCCGCGACGCGACGCTCGCCATGGCTGAACCCTAGTTCGATAGCGCCCCGTACTAGGAGGCGTATTGGCAAGGCGGCGGTCGGCGCGGGCCCAGCCGGGCCGCCGGAATTTGCTGGATCGACCCGCCGATGTGCCCGGGTCGCGCTTCTCGGCTAGATAGGGAATTGACCTGTGGCACAATTTTGACCGTGCCGCAACATACGGCGAGCCGAGGACCCGGTCGCCCACCCGCAGCGAAGGCTGCTGAAACGCGCGAGCGCATCGTACAAGCGGCTCGCGAAGTCTTCAGCAAACTCGGCTACGACGCCGCCACTTTTCAGGCGATCGCGATCCGCGCCGATCTGACCCGTCCCGCCATCAACCATTACTTCGCGAGCAAGCGGGTGCTGTGGCGCGAAGTCGTCGAGCAAACCAATGCGTTGGTAGTTAGCGCTGGCATGGAGAGGGCCCAAAGCCAGACCGGTCTGCTGGCCCGGTTGTCGGCGTTCTTCGCCGTCGCGATGCAGGCGGAGTCCGAAGACCGTTCTGCGGCAGCATTTCTCGTCACCTCGCTGCTCGAGGCGCAGCGACATCCTGAACTGAGCAATGACGAGCACGACTCGCTGACCGCCTCCCGCGAGTTCATGTCCTGGGCGGTGAACGACGCGATCAAACGCGGCGAGCTCACCACCGACACCGACGTCAACCACCTGGTCGAGATGCTGGTCGCGGTGATGTGGGGAATGGGCTTCTACGCCGGCTTCGTCGGAGACCACGACGAACTCGGATCGGTGGTGCACAAGTTCGAGCTATTGATGGCCAACAAGCTCTGGCATCTACACGAATAACCATCTACCTGCGGTGATGTAGACCACACTTCGCGTAGCCGTGCTAACTTTTTAGATAGCATGGCAAACGAAATGACTGATTTGAATGAGGTGCGGCTGGCCCGCACGGACGGCGACAGCTGGGACATCACCGAGAGTGTGGGCGCGACCGCGTTGGGCGTGGCGGCCGCGCGAGCCGCGGAAACCGCGCGACCCGACCCGCTGATCCGCGACGAGTACGCCTATCTGCTGACCGCCTCGGCAGGCCCGGCGTGGGCCCAAATGGCGAGCGGGGACGAGTGGCTCAGCGGCGACGAGCACGCCCGGCGGCTGCACGAAATGGCCCGCGACTACCAGGCCGTGCGCACCCACTACTTCGACGGCTACTTCAACGCCGCGGTCCGCACCGGTATCCGCCAGGTCGTCATCCTGGCCGCTGGGCTGGATTCGCGCGCCTACCGCCTGAACTGGCCCGCGGGCACCACCGTTTTCGAGATCGACCAGCCGAAGGTCCTCGGCTACAAGACCTCGACACTGGACGCCCACGGTGCGGCGCCCAAGGCGCGCCGCGTCCCGGTGGCCGTTGACCTGCGCGATGAGTGGACCGCGGCGCTGATCGCCGCCGGCTTCGATCCCGCACAACCGACCGCCTGGCTGGCCGAAGGCCTGCTGCCGTATCTCCCCGGCGACGCCCAGGACCGGCTCTTCGACCTGGTCACCGCCCACAGCGCGGCGGGCAGCCAGATCGCGGTCGAGGCGTTCAACCTGCACCCGTCGCAGTACTCCGCGGAAAAGCGCGCGGCCCGACGGGAGCGGACCGCCCAGCTGCGCGAGCGTCTGGGGCTGGACCTCGACGTGGACACCCTGGTGTACACCGACGACACGCGGGCCGACGCGGCCGAATGGCTGGCGGAGCACGGTTGGCGCGTCGACGCGGTGCCCAGCGCCGAGGAGATGACGAGGTTGGGTCGGCCGCCCACCGAAGACCTCGTCGAGGAAGCGATGGACAGCGTGCTGCTGCACGCCCGGCTTGATGGAGGCGCCCGATGAGCTCGCAGCGCACAGACGACGACACCTGGGACATCGCGACCAGCGTGGGTGCGACGGCGGTCATGGTCGCCGCGGCCCGCGCCGCCGAGACCGACAAGGACAAGCCATTGATCCGCGACCCGTACGCCAAGGCGCTGGTCGAAGGGGCGGGCACCGGCATATGGGAATTCATGCTCGACGATGAGTTCGTCGCGAAGGTCGGCGCTGCCGATACCGAGGTCGCCGCGATCGTCGAGCACATGGGCAGCTACCAGGCTGTGCGCACGCACTTCTTCGACGAGTTCTTCACCGCGGCGGCGTCCGCGGGTATCCGACAGATCGTCATCCTCGCCTCCGGCCTGGACTCACGCGCCTACCGGCTGCAGTGGCCGGCGGGCACCACGGTGTACGAACTCGACCAGCCCAAGGTGCTCGAGTACAAGGCGGCCACGCTGGATCAGCACGGTGCCGCACCTGTCGCGAAGCGTCGTGAGGTGCCCATCGACTTGCGCTTCGACTGGCCGAAGGCGTTGCGCGATGCGGGTTTTGACGCGAGCGTGCCCACGGCGTGGCTGGCCGAAGGGCTGCTGATGTATCTGCCCGCCGATGCGCAGGACCGGCTCTTCGAGCGGGTGACCGAGCTGTCCGCCGCGGGTAGTCGCATCGCGGCCGAGACGGTGGGCCTGCATTCGGCGGAACGCCGCGAACGGATGCGGGAGAGGTTCGGACGAATCGCCGCCCAATTCGGCGTGGACGACACCCTCGACGTGGGCGAGTTGACCTACGAGGATCCCGACCGCGCCGATGTCGCGCAGTGGCTCGACGCGCACGGCTGGCGCTCGGCGGCCGTCACGTCGCAGGACGAGATGCGCCGCCTGGGCCGCTGGGTGTTGCCGCCCGAGGAGTCCGACGGCGATTCGTTCTCCTCGTTCGTCACCGCAGAAAAGAACTGACGCCTCCCGCCGCGAGCGTGCGCGTTTGCACGGGAAAGCGCGGCGTGTCTGCGTACAGACGCGCACGCTCGCGGGATGAGGTTGGGATGAGGAGAAGCTCTATGGGCGGCCCAACCGGTTGGTTAGGATCGGGTGATCCTCAGGTCAGGAAGGACACCCACCATGACCACAGAATCCGTCGCACCCGAAACCGCCGCAGCGACCCCAGACATCCCCAGCACCGTCAACCGACTGCGCGCGACCTTCGCATCTGGCCGCACGCGCAGCCTGGACTGGCGCAGGCAACAGCTGCAGGCGCTGGAGAAGTTGGTCGTGGACAACGAGCCCGCGATCGCCGATGCGCTGGAGCGGGACCTCGGCCGCAAGCCGTTTGAAGCCTGGCTGGCCGACATCGCCCCCACCGCCGGTGAGGCAAAGGATGCCGCCAAGAACGTCCGCAAGTGGATGCGCCGTCGCCACCAGCTGCTGGAGCTGTCGCAGCTGCCCGGCCGCGGCTGGATCGAGTACGAGCCGTACGGCACGGTGCTCATCATCGGCGCGTGGAATTTCCCGTTCGTGCTGACGCTTGGACCCGCCGTCGGCGCCATCGCGGCAGGCAACACCGTCGTCCTCAAGCCGTCTGAGGTGGCCCCGGCGTCGTCGGCGCTGATGGCCGAGCTGGTTGCGCGGTATCTGGACAACGACGCGGTGGCGGTGATCGAAGGCGACGGCGCGGTGAGCCAGGAACTGATCGCGCAGGGCTTCGACAAGCTGTGCTACACCGGCGGCACCGAGATCGG
>JAVRPG010000728.1:0-5896 GCA_032162325.1 Mycobacterium sp.
ACAGGGCACATACAGGTCGGCGGCGCATAGTGCGTACATGGATCCGGCGACTGCGCCGCTGACGTGGTCGACTGCACTGACCAGCTGGCGGTGGGACAGCTCTGCGTCCCTGTTGATCGTCGGAGGATGCGTCGCCTACGTCTGGGCATGGCGTCGCGCGACACAACGTTCGGAGCCGGTCACGCGTGGGCCGGTGTGGTGCTTCGCAATAGGCGCGGCGCTGTCGATCGCGGCCACGATGAGCATGGTCGGCGTCTACGACCGGGTGTTGTTCTGGGTCCGCGCGCTACAGGTGTTGCTGCTGCTGTTCGTCGTTCCGTTCTTCCTGGCGATGAGCCGGCCGGTCACGGTGTTGCGCGGGGCGCTCGGATCCGCCGGCCGAGAGCGGCTGGACCGGCTGTTGGCGACATCGGCGGCGCGGTTCGCCGCCCACCCGGCGACGACATCGGTGGCGATGCTCGCCACGCCGTGGCTGCTGTACCTGACGCCCTGGTACGTCGCGGCCCTCGAGCACAACGCGGTGGCGGCGGCGACCCGGATGCTCTTGCTGCTGGTAGGTTTCGGCTACTTCTATGCGCGGCTGCAGACCGATCCGGTGCCGCGGCGCTATTCCCAGTTGATCTCGCTCGTCATCAGCATCATCGAGTCGATCGGTGACGGCCTGCTTGGCATCGTGTTGTGGCTCGGGCCGTTGACCGCCGCCGACTATTACGCGCACGTCGGCAGGCATTGGGGACCGAGCCCGCGCGTCGACCAGTCGATCGGCGCGGGCATCCTCTGGATTGTCGGCGACGTGCTCGGCGTTCCGTTCATCATCGTGCTGATGCGCATGTTCTCGGCGGACGAGAAGGTGCACGCGGACGCCGTCGACTCCGAACTCGAAAGCGCCCCAGATGTTTCCGACGCTTCGTCGGGACTGTGGTGGGAGAACGATCCGCAACTGCGCGAGCGGATGGGCCGACGATGACGGTGCCTCTGCTCGGGCCGCTGTCGCTGTCCGGATTCGCAAACGCGAGGTTCCTGCTGTTCTTCGTCGTCGTCGCCGTGATGATTGCGATGTATGCGGTGGCGCAGCGGGCGCGGCGGCGACGGGTGCTGCGGTTCGCCAATCTCGAGCTATTGCAGTCGGTGGCCCGGCCTGCGCGGCGCCGATGGCGTCACCTGCCAGCCGCGCTGCTGGTGGCATCGCTGGCGCTGCTGACGACGGCGATGGCAGGTCCGACGCATGACGTGCGGGTACCCCGCAACCGCGCGGTGGTGATGCTCGTGATCGATGTCTCGGAGTCGATGCTGGCCACCGACGTGGCGCCGAACCGGTTGGCGGCGGCCAAAGACGCAGGAAAGCGATTCGCCGACGAGCTGACGCCGGGAATCAACCTCGGCCTGGTCGAATTCGCAGGAACTGCGACGCTATTGATGACGCCCACCACGGATCGAGGTGCCGTCAAGGCCGCGGTCGACAGCCTCCAGGCGGCCGAGCGCACCGCGACCGGGGAGGGAATCTTCACGGCACTGCAGGCCGTAGCGGCCACCACCGCCGTCCTCGGCGGTGGCGACGGGCCACCGTCGGCGCGCATCGTCCTGGAGTCAGACGGCAAGGAAACCATGCCGGGCGACCCCGACGCGCCGCGCGGCGCGTTCACTGCGGCGCACGCGGCCAAGGAACAGGGCGTCGCGGTGTCGACGATCTCGTTCGGCACTCCGGACGGGACCGTCCACCTCAACGATCAAGACATCCCCGTGCCGGTGGACGACACGACGTTGCAGAAGATCAGCGAGATCTCCGGCGGGCAGGCATTCCATGCGGGCAGCCTGGACCAGCTCAACACCGTGTACGCCACGCTGCAGCGCATCATCGGGTACGAGACGATTCCCGGCGATGCCAGCGCTGCATGGATCCGGCTGGGAGCGTTGTGTCTCACCGCGGCCCTGCTGGCCGCGGCGCTGCTCAATCGGCGGCTGCCGGACTGAGCCTCACACGGGCAGCCGGCGGTTGATCAGCAGGGCCAGCGCCGCCCCGATGGAGGCCACGATGACCGCCAGCCGCAACCAGCCGGCGCTCGCAGAGCCGCGCGTTATCTGAAAGCCCATTTGGTCTTCGACCGCATTGAAGTTGTTGTTTAGCTCGTCGATGGTTTCGGCGGTTGAGGTCTGGCCACCGGAGAGTCGCGCGATGCCCCTCATCGTGTCATCGTCGACGGGCACCGGCACGGTCTCGTTCTTGACGGCGACATGGCCGGTCGCAGTGCCGAACGCGATAGTGGAGATCGGCACGCCCTGCGCCCTGGCGGCGCGCGCAGCCGTATAGGCCCCGTCAGTGTTGTTGGGATTGTCGGGCTTGTTCTCTTTCCCATCGGACAGCAGCACGATGCGTGCCGGCGGCGGCTTGTCGTTGGGACCCATCAGGACCGCGTTCACGGTTTGAATCGCTTGCAGCGCAGCGAAAATCGCCTGCCCGGTGGCGGTGCTGTCGGCCGGGCGCAGCTTGTCGAGGGCGGTAACCGTTGCCTGGTGATCGGGCGTGGGGGACACGAGCACATTGGCGGTTCCCGCGAACGCGATGAGGCCCACGTTCACTCCGGGTGTCACATGCTCGGCGAACTGCTGCGCGGCGTGCTGCGCGGCGGCCAGCCGGTTGGGCGGGACATCGGTGGCCAACATGGACTGCGACACGTCGATGACGAGCATGATCACTGCGCGGTTGCGCGGAACGCGCACGTCTCGGCTCGGCTGGGCGAGCGCGATGGTCAGCGGCAGCAGCGCCAGGAGCAACACCGCCATGGGCAGGTGCCGCCACGGCGACGGCCGTGATGGTGCAACCGAGGGCGCCGCGGCGAGGTCGGCGAACCGGCGCATCCGTTGACGCCGGCGGCCCTGGGCGGCCAGGTAGACCGCCAACAGAGCCGCCGGTGCCGATAGCACGAAGAGCCAAACCGGGTCCTCGAACCCGGACAACGACAGCAGACCCAAGCCAGGAACCGTCACCGGCTCACTGTGACCCCTACTTCTGGCAATCGGCTGTGGCTCCGCCACATTCAGCCGACGGAAGACACCACCAAAGTCAGCTCCTCCGACACCGTCCAGAGCCGTTTCTGCGCGTCGACGTCGTGTGACGCCTCGCTGGATGCCACGATCTTCGGGTAGCCCCGCTGTTCGCCGAAACCATCAGGGCCGTAGTACTGCCCGCCAAGAACGCCGGGATCGGTGGCGGCCCGCAGTGTCGGCAGGGCGCCCATCTCGGCGCTCTGGAAGAGCGGTTCCGCCAGCCTCGTCGCGGCGGCAACCAGCGGCGGCAGGTTGCGGGTCAGTTCTGTCTTCGATCCGCCGGGGTGGGCCGCGACGGCAATGGTGTTGGTGCCTTGCAGGCGGCGCTGCAGCTCGTAGGTGAAGAGCAGGTTGGCCAGCTTGGCCTGCCCGTAGGCGCCGACCCGGCTGTAGCTGCGTTCCCATTGGAGGTCGTCGAAACGGATTCCGCGGCGGGCGAAGCGATGGCCCACACTGCTGACCGTCACCACGCGTGAACCCGTCGCCGCCAGCACCCGATCGAACAGCAGATTGGTCAGCGCGAAGTGGCCCAGATGATTGGTGCCGAACTGCAATTCGAAGCCATCCTTGGTGGTCGACTTCGGCGTGAACATCACGCCCGCGTTGTTGATCAGCAGGTCGATGGATTCGTGACTGGCGCGGAGCTGGTCGGCGGCCGCGCGGATGGACTCCAGCGACGTCAGGTCGAGCTCTTGTACGGCCACGCTGGCGCCGGGGGTGGCCCTGGTGATGAGGTCTGCAGCGGCCTTGCCCTTTTCGATGTTGCGCACGGCGAGCACGACGTGTGCGCCCTTGGCGGCGAGCGCCGCGGCGGTCTCGTAGCCGAGCCCGGTGTTGGCGCCGGTGATGACTGCCGTGCGACCGGTCTGGTCGGGAATGTCGGCGGTCGTCCACTTGGTCATGGGAATCTCCTACAATCGGTTAAACGGGGCGGGCGCTCCGCTTGATGACGACTATACGGAACGCACGCCCCGCTTATCTATTCCCGACGTCACCGAGGTGGTGTGAGATGGCTGAACCGGCCCGGCCGTTGCGCGCCGACGCGGCGCGCAATCGTGCGCGGGTGCTGGAAGTGGCCTATGTGACGTTCGCCGCCGAGGGCCTTGGCGTGCCGATCGACGAGATCGCGCGGCGCGCCGGCGTCGGCGCGGGGACCGTCTACCGGCACTTCCCCACCAAAGAGGATCTCTTCCGGGCGGTCATCGAGGACCGCATCAGCCGCATCGTCGACGACGGCCGGGCCGTGCTGGAATCCGGGGATCCGGGGGAGGCGCTCTTCACCTTCCTGCGGTCGATGGTGCTGCAGTGGGGCGCGACCGACCGCGGTCTCGCCGACGCGCTCGCCGGCGTCGGAATCGACATCAAGGACGCGGTGCCGGATGCCGAGGAGGCGTTCTTCGCGCTGCTAGGCGAGCTGCTGCGAGCCGCGCACACGGCAGGCACGGTGCGCCGTGACGTCGACGTGCCCGATGTGAAGGCGATCGTGGTCGGATGCCAGGCGATGCAGGCGTATCAGCCCGACAAGGCTGCGCGGCTCACGGAGGTGGTCCTGGACGGGTTGCGGACCTCCTGAGCGACCTTGCACTCGACCTGGTCGAGTGCTAGAAATGCAGTTGGCACTCGCGACCGGTGAGTGCTAGGTCGGGACGGTGAGGCAAGGGGCCGCACGCGCGGAGCACACCCACAGCCGTCCGTCGCGGGCACTGCTCTCGACCAACAAGACGTGCATCCCCAATCCGGAGGAAACACTTCGCAATGGCCAAGACAATTGCGTATGACGAAGAGGCCCGTCGCGGCCTCGAGCGGGGCCTTAACGCCCTCGCCGACGCGGTAAGGGTGACGTTGGGTCCCAAGGGCCGCAACGTCGTCCTTGAGAAGAAGTGGGGCGCTCCCACGATCACCAACGATGGGGTTTCCATCGCCAAGGAGATCGAGCTGGAGGACCCGTACGAGAAGATCGGCGCCGAGCTGGTCAAGGAAGTCGCCAAGAAGACCGATGACGTCGCGGGCGACGGCACCACCACCGCCACCGTGCTGGCCCAGGCGCTCGTTCGCGAGGGCCTGCGCAACGTGGCGGCCGGTGCGAACCCGCTCGGCCTGAAGCGCGGCATCGAGAAGGCCGTCGAGAAGGTGACCGAGACGCTGCTCAAGTCGGCCAAAGAGGTCGAGACCAAGGAGCAGATCGCTGCCACCGCCGCGATCTCGGCAGGCGACACCCAGATCGGTGAGCTGATCGCCGAGGCCATGGACAAGGTCGGCAACGAGGGTGTCATCACCGTCGAGGAGTCCAACACCTTCGGCCTGCAGCTCGAGCTGACCGAGGGCATGCGCTTCGACAAGGGCTACATCTCGGGTTACTTCGTCACCGACGCCGAGCGTCAGGAAGCGGTCCTCGAGGATCCGTACATCCTGCTCGTCTCGTCGAAGGTGTCGACCGTCAAGGATCTGCTTCCGCTGCTGGAGAAGGTCATCCAGTCCGGCAAGCCACTGCTGATCATCGCGGAGGACGTCGAGGGCGAGGCCCTGTCCACCCTGGTGGTCAACAAGATCCGCGGCACCTTCAAGTCCGTCGCCGTCAAGGCTCCTGGCTTCGGTGACCGCCGCAAGGCGATGCTGCAGGACATCGCCATCCTCACCGGTGGCCAGGTTGTCAGCGAGGAGGTCGGCCTCTCGCTGGAGACCGCCGACGTCTCCCTGCTGGGCCAGGCCCGCAAGGTCGTCGTCACCAAGGACGAGACCACGGTCATCGAGGGTGCCGGTGATTCCGACGCCATCGCGGGCCGGGTCGCGCAGATCCGCGCCGAGATCGAGAACAGCGACTCCGACTACGACCGCGAGAAGCTGCAGGAGC
>JAVRPG010000729.1:0-3049 GCA_032162325.1 Mycobacterium sp.
ATGCTGGCCCAGCCGCTGATCGGATGGGCAATGGTGTCTGCGACTGGCAGGTCGCCGGTCATCTTCAAATCGTTGCGGCTGCCCCGCATCGCGCCGTTCGACGCCGATCTGTTCTTCGTGCTCCGTCAGACCCACTCGGTGTTGGCGTATGCATTGGTCGCTGTCATTGCCGCGCACGTCAGCGCGGTGCTGCTGCATACGCTGACCCTTCGCGACGGCATGCTGTCGCGCATGGCGTTCTCACGGCATCGCTAGCCGCATCTCCGCGATTCTCCCCATGTTCGCGGCGGCTGATGGCACGCTGCACGACATGGCCGCACCAGTCGAATCCCGGACACTCACCGACACGGGCGGCCTCGTCGTCACCGATGACGGCCGTCGGGTCCTGGTCTTCGACCGCTGTACGGGCGCGCTGACGGTATTGGCATTCGTGCTCGGTGTGCTCACGCTCGTTGTTGGCGGCTTCGGTCTTGTCGCGCTCGTCGCGGGCATTCCCTCAAGAGCCCTTGGCGCGGCCTTCGTGACCGTCGGTCTCGTTCTTGCGGCAGTGACGTTTGTGGTTGTGCGCAGGATTCGTCGCCGGCGCAGCCAGCCACTGCACGAGTGCCGCCCGGTTGCGGTCATCGACCGCAAGCTGGGGTTGTTCAGTTACCGCGGCGGAGCAGTGGTGCCGTTGGACCAGGTGCGCTTCGCGCGCAAATTCCAAATCGGTTCGAGCTCACCCAAACTGGTCGCGGTGACACCGGGTGGAACAAAGGTTCTCAAGCGCGGTAACCCATTCGACGGCGGAGTAGGCAACGTCGATGAAGTGCTGAGCGCGGTTGTGACGGGTGGCTGACGATTTTGCGGTTCCATCAATGGAGAATCACCTAGCATGATCCCAGGCGTAATGCTCCTCGAGGGCGATCAACGACATGGCACCTCCGCAGTCGGTCGAGGGAACCTTACCGCAGCCTCACCCGCGGCTGAGGCGCGAAAGCACTTCGGCGAGAACGGCGTCGACAGGTATGTCAACCTGCTCGCCGGTCGCCAGGTTCTTCACACCGATCGTGCCCGCCTCGATGTCACGGTCACCGGCGACCAGAGCGATCGAGGCGCCCGAACGGTCAGCGGCGCGCATCGCGCCCTTGACGCCCCGGTCGCCGTAGGACAGGTCGACGCGCACACCGGCCGCCCGTAGCCGCGCGGCCAGCACGGCCAGCTTCAACTTTGCCTGCTCGCCGAGCGGCACGCCGAACACGTCGACCCGCGTGGTCCCGCCGACCGTCTTGCCCTCGGCCTTGAGCGCCAGCAACGTCCGATCGACACCAAGGCCAAACCCGATGCCCGACAAGTCTTTTCCGCCCAGCTGACGCATCAGTCCGTCGTAGCGACCGCCACCACCGATACCGGACTGCGCCCCCAGCCCGTCGTGCACGAACTCGAAGGTGGTCTTGGTGTAGTAATCCAGGCCGCGCACCATCCGTGGGTTGATCACGTACGGGATGTCTAACGCGTCCAGGTGCGCGAGCACCGTGTCGAAGTGCTGCTTGGCCACATCGGAGAGGTGATCCAACATCACGGGTGCATCAGCAGTGAGCTCCCGCATCTTCGGGCGTTTGTCGTCGAGCACCCGCAGCGGGTTGATCTCGGCGCGCCTACGGGTCTCGTCGTCGAGGTCGAGCTTGAACAGAAAGTCCTGCAACAGTTCCCGGTACTGCGGCCGGCAGCTGTCGTCGCCCAGCGACGTGATCTCCAACCGGAACCCATCCAGCCCCAGCGAGCGGAAACCGGCGTCGGCCACCGCGATCACCTCGGCGTCCAGCGCGGGGTCGTCAACACCGATCGCCTCCACTCCGACCTGCTGTAGTTGCCGGTAGCGGCCGGCCTGCGGGCGCTCGTAGCGGAAGAACGGCCCGGCGTAGCAGAGCTTGACGGGAAGCGGCCCGCGGTCGAGGCCGTGCTCGATCACCGCACGCATCACGCCCGCGGTGCCCTCCGGGCGCAGCGTCACCGAGCGGTCGCCGCGGTCGGCGAAGGTGTACATCTCCTTCGACACCACGTCGGTGGACTCCCCCACGCCGCGGGCGAACAGGGCGGTGTCCTCGAAAATGGGCAGTTCGATGTCGCCGTAGCCGGCACGCCGGGCGGCGTCGAGCAGGCCGTCGCGCACGCCAACGAACTGCGCCGAGTCGGGCGGCAGGTAATCCGGGACGCCCTTGGGCGCCTGCAATTCGCTCACTAGGTCAAGCCTTCGAGGAACGGGTTGGTGCGGCGTTCGAAGCCGATCGTGGTCTTTTCGCCGTGCCCCGGTAGTACCACGGTGTCGTCATCGAGCACCAACAGTTTTGTCACGATCGAGCCGAGCAGGTCGCGGCCGCTGCCGCCGGGCAGATCGGTACGGCCCACCGATTGGCGGAACAGCGTGTCGCCGCTGAAGACGACCTCTTCCGGTCCATCGGAGACCCGGAACACGACGGAGCCGCGCGTGTGTCCGGGCGTGTGGTCGACGGTCACCGTCACATCACCCACATCTATCTTGTCGCCGTCGCGGTCCAGCTCAACGACCTGTTTGGGTTCGCGGAACAGCGCGCCGAACGCGATCTGGGCCAGCCGGGGCCCGAAGTCCTTGATCGGATCGGTCAGCATGAACCGATCCTCGGGATGGATGTAGGCGGGGCAGCCGTACATGTCGGCCACCTTCTGCGCCGACCAGATGTGGTCCACATGCCCGTGCGTCAACAGCACCGAAGCGGGCGTCAGGTGGTTCTCGTCGAGGATCTGCCGCAGCGGTCCCATCGCCCGCTGGCCCGGGTCGACGATGATCGCGTCGGCGCCGGTTCGCTTGGCCAGCACGTAGCAATTGCACGCCAACATGCCTGCCGGGAATCCGGTGATCAACACGGCGTCCAGTGTCCCATCTCCTGTTGATGTGGGGCGCGACCCCCGCACTCAGCAACGCCTGGCACACTCGTTGCCGACCGATCCGATCATCAGGAGGACAGCGGCGGTGCCGACCAACGAACAACGGCGTGCAACAGCGAAGCGCAAGCTCGAGCGGCAGCTGGAG
>JAVRPG010000730.1:0-3462 GCA_032162325.1 Mycobacterium sp.
ACGCCATGCGCCCGATCATCATCAACAACGTGCTGCACTCAGCCCGAATCCTCGGCGACGCCTGCGAGAAGCTGCGCCGCTACAGCGTCGAGGGCACCAAACTCGACCGGGCCAAGATCGACGACTACGTCGGTCGGTCACTGATGCTGGTCACCGCGCTGAGCCCCACCATCGGCTACGACAAAGCATCCGCCATCGCGCACAAGGCAAACGACGACGGCACCACCCTGCGCGAGGCCGCCCTCGCCCTCGGTGTCCCCGCCGCCGACTTCGACCGCATCGTCGACCCCACCACCATGATCGGCCACCCCCGGCGCGAGCTCGGGCTCGACTAGCCAACCGGAAGGACACGTGATGGCTAGCGCCGCGCCCGCACCGCCGCATTGGCTCGACGGCCCGTCCCGGTTTCGCCAAGCCGTTGGCTATAGCGTCGGGCTGGCCATCGCGCGCCTGGTCAGCTACTGGCTGATCACGCGCGTCCTCGCCCACATCTACTCCGTATCCCGCTTAGATGACCTTCTCGGCGGCATGTGGGCCGTGATCGCCACAGTGTTCGTCTACCGGAACAGCTACCCACAGAGCGTGGGTGCCCCGCTCTCGCGGGTCGCTGCCACCTCGATGAGTTTCCTGCTCTGTCTGGGGTATCTGCTGATTCTTCCGTTCCATCCGTGGGGCCTAGCGGCGCTGGCGGGTGTCGGGACCCTCGCCGTGACACTGATGGGCCGGACGACAGCGTCACCACCGCTATCACCACCACCGTCGTCATGGTCATCGCCGCGATCAGCTCTGGTCGAGATTGAGTACGCATTGGATGTCCTCAGTCTTGACGGGTGCTCCTAACCTCGAACAGCGAAGGGAAATATTTCGGACATCCCTTCTACGAACCAATTTCTGCCGAGCTTGCGCGTCGCGATTTTCCGGTATTCGTGCACCCTGAGGACTGCCCACACATAGAAGAACTTGGATTCAACAGACCCAGTTCGGTAATTGAGTATCCAGTACGGCGTGCACTCTCACTAACGCAACTTACACGGGCGTCTTCCAACGCTACCCGAATCTCACCGCTCATCACAGCCCATTGCGGCGGAGTGTTACCGACGTTGGGATGGAGGATCGCCGAACACACCGAAATGGGCCGCGGGCCTGATGACGCTGAGATCGGTCCGGCCCACGTTGCCGACGTGCTAGGCGGGCTCTACTACGAGACTGCCCTAGCGGGAAGTCCGAATTCCCTGCTGCCCACACTGCAGGTTACGACTCCGGACCATATCCTTTTCGGCACCGACTGCCCGGCCGCGCCTGAACGCACAGTCTCGCACAATATCGCTAATCTGGACGCCTTTGAGGGGTTCACAGAAACAGACCTTGCCGGCATCGACCGCGCGAACGCCCCGAGACTGTTCCCGAGGTTTCTTTAGATGCCCGTCTCTGTAAGTGGATCTAGCAGGCGTTCCGGCGGGTGCAGTTTCTAGCTCTCGCTCATGGAAGAAAGCGGGAAATTCCGGCACACGGCTCATCGAAGTCATTCACGGCCAGATAAATGGTCGCCATTGAGCTCGACGCGGTACCCGGACGATCGACGAGGCATGCACGGCTAGGTCTTCGTGCCGTCGGCTTCACTCCATCGAAGTGGTTGGCACGACGATGACGTCGATGAGTTCGCTGAGTTGGCTTGCTAGCGTGGTGGGTTGCGTCCTGCTCAGCGCGGTGGTGGCGATGACCTTGTGCATGAGCCAGAACCCGGCGATCAGGGCGAGCAGCAGCTCCGCCCGTTCTTGAGCGTTGGGACCGGACAGCAGCTCGGTCAGGTGACGTCCCACGTGGGCTTCGATGCCGGCGCGGACGATTTCGGCGGCGCGTGGGTTGCCCACCGACCGAAGCGTGAGCAGGAATGGGTCCGGGTTGTCTGCATATGAGGTGGTCCGTGCCGCCAGGGTGTCGGCCACCTGCCGGCTCAGGGTCGCGGCGTCGTTTCCGATGACGGTACGGGGGGCGAACGCGGCGTCGACCGCTTCGGCGAATAGCTGCTCTTTAGAGCCGAAGTACCGGTTGACCAGCATGGCGGTGACTCCGGCGTCTCGGGCGATCTCGCGTACCCCGACGCCGTCGTAGCCGGCACGGGTGAAGGCCGCCGCCCAGACCTGGATTCCCAACGATGTTGGACGCTTCGGGCGGCCCGAGGAGGTCGCCGGCGCGGTCACCTACCTGTGAAGCCCCTACGCCGACTACATCAGCGGCGCGACGATCCGCGTCGACGGCGGGACCATCCGCACGACCTACTGAGGTCGCGACGACCCAGATTGAGATCACCAACAGGAAGTAGCCGCATTATGACTAAGACATGGCTCATCACCGGGGCCTCGCGCGGCCTGGGCCGTCACCTCGCGCGCCACGTGCTCGACCGCGGCCACCGCGTGGTGGCCACCGCCCGCCGGCCGGAAGACCTCGACGCCGGGTACGGCAGCCAGATACGCACCGCGGCGCTCGAGTCACCGACCCCGGGGCCGCGCGCCGCCGTCGAACAATTCGATTCCCTAGATGTCGTGGCGAACAACGCCGGCTACGCAGACTCCTCGACGATCGAGGACACACCCGATGACGATTTCCGCGCCCAAGTGGAGACCAACTTCTTCGGCGTCGTCAACGTCACCAAAGCCGACCTGCCCGTGCTGCGCCGGCAGCGCTCCGGCCACATCCTGAAGTTCTCCTCCATCGGTGGCCGGGTCGGCGGCACACCCGGCCTCGCCGCATACCAGTCAGCCAAGTTCGCAGTCGAAGGCTTCTCCGAAGTACTCCACAACGAGGTAAAGCCGTTTGGGATCCAGGTCACCATCATCGAGCCCGGCGCATTCCGCACCGACTGGGGCGGCTCCTCCATGCACATCCCGCCGGTCAGCCCCGGCTACGAACAGACGGTCGGCCAACTCAACGCCTACCGCCGCTCGATCGACGGCAAACAGCCCGGCGACCCAGCACGCGCCGCGACCATCATCGCCGACATCGTCGATCTCAACCAACCGCCGCTGCGGCTGCTCCTCGGCCCGGACGCGATCCGCCACGCCGAGCAGGCTTCCGCAGCCCACGCTGCCGAGGCCGCGGCATGGGCCGACGTCAGCCGGTCAACTGACTTCGACGCCACCATCGACATCGACACCACACCCATCGCCAAGTTGCTCGACCACCACGGCTCATGACGCCCCAGCGCGCTGATGCCGGATACGCCGTGTTTCGATCCGCGCTAGCTGAGGCTGATCACTTACCAGATGCTCGACGTGCTGGACCCGGATAAGTCAACCCCATCGCCGAGCGCATCAGACGATGGTTGGCTGGCTCGACACCGCTCGCCAGTGTTACGGCGTGATCCACGCTGACTCGTCCTTCCACTGAGGAGAGGAACGTCATGAAGATTCTCGTCACCGGTGCCACCGGCTACATCGGCGCGGTGGCCGCCGACGCGCTGGC
>JAVRPG010000731.1:0-3567 GCA_032162325.1 Mycobacterium sp.
CGGCGCCGACAAGTCGAGCATCCTGGCCGACGGCGTTGAATCCCTGCTAGGCGCAATCTATTTGGAGCATGGCGTCGTTACGGCCCGTGAGGTGATCCTGCGGCTCTTCGGCGAACTGATGGACACCGCGCCGACGCTGGGTGCGGGGCTGGACTGGAAGAGCAGCCTTCAGGAGCTGACCGCGTCGCGAGGCATGGGCGCGCCGGCGTATGTGGTGACCTCCACCGGCCCGGACCACGACAAGGAATTCACCGCGACGGTCATCGTCACCGATGTCGAGTACGGCAAGGGCGTCGGCCGGACGAAGAAGGAGGCCGAGCTGAAGGCCGCCGCCGCCGCGTGGAACGCGCTTGCCGCCCCTGGTGTTGATGCCTGAGCTGCCCGAGGTCGAGGTCGTCCGGCGCGGGTTGGCGGTTCACGTGACGGGTCGAACCATCAGCGCCGTTCGGGTGCACCACCCGCGCGCGGTGCGCCGCCACGAAGCGGGGCCCGCCGACCTCACCGCGCGGCTGCTCGGCACGCAGGTCACCGGCACCGGTCGGCGCGGCAAGTACCTGTGGTTGACGCTTGGCGACGGATCGGCATTGGTCGTGCATCTGGGCATGAGCGGTCAGATGCTGCTGGGTGAGGTGCCGAACGAGAACCACTTGCGCATCGCGGCGTTGCTCGACGACGGCACCGCGCTGAGCTTCGTCGACCAGCGCACTTTTGGCGGCTGGATGCTCGCCGACGTGGTCACGGTCGACGGGACCGACGTGCCGATACCCGTTGCGCATCTGGCTCGCGATCCACTCGACCCGAAGTTCAATCGCGACGGCGTCGTTACGGTGTTGCGGCGCAAGCACTCTGAGATCAAGCGCCAGCTGCTGGACCAGACAGTGGTGTCGGGCATCGGGAACATCTACGCCGACGAGGCGCTGTGGCGGGCCAGGATCAACGGCGCGCGGCCGGCATCGTCGCTGACCCGCGCGAAGCTGGGCGAGCTGCTCGACGCCGCAGCCGACGTGATGACCGACGCGCTTGGCCAGGGCGGCACGTCGTTCGACTCGCTGTACGTCAACGTCAACGGTGAGTCCGGTTACTTCGAACGGTCGCTGGACGCTTACGGCCGTGAGGGTGAGCCGTGCAGGCGCTGCGGCGCGGTGATGCGGCGTGAGAAGTTCATGAACAGGTCGTCGTTCTACTGCCCGAAATGCCAACCGCGCCCTAGGGTTCGGCGATGATTGCGCCGAAACTGTATTCCAGCAGGTCTCTACTCGGGGCGGCATTCCGTGCTGGAATACAGTTTCGCGGCAGGTTGTAGAAATAAGCCATGACTGAACTGTGGGTTGAGCGCACCGGCGTGCGCCGTTACACGGGGCGCAGCTCACGGGGCGCGGAGGTGCTCGTCGGATCGGAAGACGTCGAGGGCGTCTTCACCCCCGGCGAGCTGATGAAGATCGCCCTGGCCGCCTGTAGCGGAATGAGCAGCGACGCACCGCTGCGCCGCCGCCTCGGCGAGGAGTACAAGACGACGATAAGGGTGTCGGGCCCCGCCGACCGCGAACAGGAGCGCTACCCACTGCTCGAGGAGCGCATGGAGCTCGACCTGTCGGGCCTGTCCGAGGACGAGGTCGCGCGCTTGCTCACCGTCGTCGAGCGCGCCATCGATCAGGTGTGCACGGTCGGCCGCACGCTCAAGTCTGGTACCAAAGTGACGTTTGAGGTCAGTGATGCAGGAGTTAGCTGATGTTCGCCTCACCGCGTGGGTGCACGGTTACGTCCAAGGGGTGGGCTTTCGGTGGTGGACCCGGTCCCGCGCGCTGGAATTGGGCCTGACCGGATTCGCCTCCAACAGGCCCGACGGCCGCGTCCAGGTCGTCGCCCAGGGCCCGCGCGACGCCTGCCAGCGGTTGCTTGACCTGCTACAAAGCGGGACCACTCCTGGTCACGTGGACAAAGTCGTCGCCGAATGGTCAGAAGTCGGCGACGCGCTCCCGGGGTTCACCGGGCGTTAGCCTGCGCGACGGTAGTGTGGCACGTCGTGCACCTCAAGAGTCTGACGCTGAAGGGCTTCAAATCGTTTGCTTCACCGACGACTCTGCGCTTCGAACCCGGCATCACCTGCGTGGTCGGTCCCAACGGGTCGGGCAAGTCGAACGTGGTCGACGCGCTCACCTGGGTGATGGGTGAGCACAGCGCCAAGAGCCTGCGCGGCGGCAAGATGGAGGACGTCATCTTCGCCGGCACGTCGTCGCGGGCGCCGCTCGGCCGCGCCGAGGTCACCGTCACAATCGATAACTCCGACAACGCGTTGCCCATCGAATACTCCGAGGTGTCGATCACCCGCCGGATGTTCCGCGACGGTGCCAGCGAGTACGAAATCAACGGCAGCAGTTGCCGTTTGATGGATGTACAGGAGCTGCTGTCCGACTCGGGCATCGGTCGCGAGATGCACGTCATCGTCGGCCAGGGCAAGCTCGCCGAGATCCTGGAATCGCGGCCGGAGGACCGGCGCGCGTTCATCGAGGAAGCCGCAGGCGTGCTCAAACACCGCAAGCGCAAGGAAAAAGCGGTCCGCAAGCTCGACGCGATGTCGGCCAAACTGGCCCGGCTGACCGACCTGACCACCGAGCTGCGCCGCCAGCTCAAGCCGTTGGGCCGCCAAGCCGAGATGGCTCGTCGCGCCCAGACCATCCAGGCCGATCTGCGCGACGCCAGGCTCCGGCTGGCCGCTGACGACCTGGTCACCCGCAAGGCCGAGTTCGACAACACCGACCAGGCCGAGACCACGCTGCGCCGCGAACACGACGACGCCGCCACCCGGCTCGAAGCGAAAACCGTCGAACTGAATGCGCACGAGGCGGCGGTCAATACCCTCAGCGAGCGCGCCGAGGCCGCCCAGCAGACCTGGTTCCGGCTGTCGGCGCTGGCCGAACGAATCAGCGCGACCGTGCGCATCGCCAGCGAGCGCGCCCAGCACCTCGACGCCGAGCCCGAATCATCCAGCGGTCCCGACCCCGAAGCTCTCGAGGCCCAGGCCGAGGAGGTAGCGACCCAGGAGCGGCAACTGCTCGACGAGCTGGCCCAGTCCCGCACCCGGCTGGAGGCGGCCCGCACCGAACTCACCGAGCGCGAACGCGTCGCCGCCGAAGCCGAACGCGCCCACATGGCCGCCGCCCGCGCAGAAGCCGACCGTCGCGAGGGCCTGGCCCGGTTGGCCGGACAGGTCGACACCATGCGTACCCGCGTCGAGTCGATCGACGAGACCGTGGCCCGCATGTCGGTCGGCATCGAGGAAGCGGCGGCCAAGGCGCAGCAGATGCAGGCCGAGTTCGAGATCGTCCAGGGCCGCGTCGGTGAGCTCGACGCCGGCGAGGTCGGCCTCGACGAGCACCACGACCGCACGGTGGCCGCGCTGCGGCTGGCCGATGAGCGCGTCACCGAACTGCAGGCAGCCGAGCGCGGCGCAGAGCGTCAAGTGGCCTCCCTGCGGGCACGCATCGAGGCGTTGTCGGTCGGGCTGGATCGCAAGGACGGCGCGGCGTGGCTGCAGAGAAACCACGGCGGCGCAGGGCTTTTCGGCTC
>JAVRPG010000732.1:0-3724 GCA_032162325.1 Mycobacterium sp.
CGACGTTCCCGGTGTGGCAGATGAACGCCATCGGTGACTTCACGCTGCACCGCGCGAGCGGGCCGATGCCGAAGTGGTACGGGCCGGTGGGCAACCTGTTCGATCAGTTCCTCGGTGCCGCAGAGACGGATCCCGTTCTCGCGGAGTGGTTTTTGCGCCGGTTCAGCCTGCTTGACAGCCTCTACATGGTCCCGTCGGCACGGCTGGTCGGCCGCACCATCCGGCACAATATGAGGCTGTGGCTGGCCGAGAGGCGAGCGGCCGGCCGGCCGACCGCGGTTTCTGCGCCGACCGGTTAGCAGCGCGATAATGGAGGCCGGTCGATCGGAGGCCACCATGAGTTCGTTGATCCGGCCACTGGAGGACATCGCCTCGTGCGAGATTCCGTACTGGTTGCCGCCCGGCGGCAGGGACAACGGTGTGTGGGCGGATATGTGGGTATTGATCGCCGACCTCGAAACCGATGACGCCAGTGAGGTTCTCGACCTGTTGGCGAAGGCCGATGTCGGTGGCTATGCCGCGATTCCGGGCGGGCGCCGAGCCCGGGCCAAGCGACCGGTCTGCTGTTGCCTGTGGGTGGATGCGATGCAATACGGCCGCGCCGAGGACGTGCTGATCCGGTTCATGCGCGGCCGGTCAGCGCCCGATCGAGATCAGGCTCTAAGTAGATAATCCGCGCCGCCGGCACCGCCGCTCGCACCGCTGCCTCGGCCGCGTCGATGGTCGCCGCCACCGTCGCCAAGTCGGTTTCGGGCGCCAACGCGATCTTCGCGCCCACCAGCAGCTCGTCGGGACCCAGGTACTGGGTGCGGATGTGGATCAGGCGCTCGACGTGCTCGGTCTGCTCGAGCGCGGAACGGATGGCCGCGTCCTCCTGTTTGGTGGCGCCCTCACCGATGAGCAGGCTGTGCATCTCGACCATCAGGATGACGGCGATGATTCCGAGCAGCACACCGATCGCGGCCGTGCCGATGCCGTCCCATACCGGATCGTCCGTGAGCACCGTGAGCCCGACGCCGGCGAGCGCGAATACCAGGCCAACCAGCGCCCCGGTGTCTTCCAGCAGCACCACCGGCAGCTCCGGGTTGCGCGACGTGCGGATAAAACGCCACCAGCCGCCGGACCCCTTCAACGGCCGCGACTCGACGACCGCGGTGCGAAGACTGTACGATTCCAAGCCAATTGCCACCACCAGGATCGCGATCGCCACAATGGGTGACGTGAGTTCCTCGGGGTGGCTGATCTTGTGGTAGCCCTCGTAGAGCGCGAACACCGAGCCGAGTGTGAACAACACCAACGCCACGACGAACGAGTAGAAGTAGCGGCTTCGACCGTACCCGAATTGGTGTACCTGGTCGGCCTCTTTACGGGCCTGGCGCTGGCCGAACAGCAGCAGGCCCTGATTGGATGTGTCGGCGACGGAGTGCACCGATTCCGCCAACATGGAAGAGCTGCCGGTGATCAAGAAGCCGACGAACTTGGCGACGGCGATGCCTGCGTTGGCCAGCAGAGCCGCCAGGATCGCCCTGCTACTACCCTCGGTCGACAACCTCGGTCCCTCCCCTAAATCCCCACCGTGGCCCGGAACAACTTCGTCGGAGCCTGCGCGACCAAACGGATCGGCCCGTCGTCGGCGGCCACCCACGCTGCCGCCCCACGTTCGAGCGTCACCGCGGTGGATTTGGCGTGCACCACCGTCGAACCCTCGGTGCACAGCAGGATCTGCGGCCCGTCGTGGTGCGTCGGCGCGTCGATCTCGTGACCCAGATGCTCACCGTCGATGCACAGCACCGAGACCGCGAACTCCGGTGCCGGCGTGTTGTATACGAGTTCTGTTCCGTCCCTGGTGATTCGGGGATGGATGACATCGTCGGTCGCGGGCGTGAAGTCAAGCACCCGCAGCAATTCGGGCACGTCGACGTGTTTGGGGGTGAGCCCGCCGCGCAGCACGTTGTCGGAGTTGGCCATCACCTCGACGCCGACGCCCTGCAGGTACGCGTGCAGGTTGCCCGCCGGCATGTAGATGGCTTCCCCGGGTTTGAGGCTGATCCGGTTCAGCAGTAGCGAGGCCAGCACCCCGGCATCGCCGGGGTATCGCTCGCCGAGTTCGAGCACGGTCTTGGCCTCCGCCGCGAACTTTTTGTTGCCCGACTGCAGGTAATGGATCGCACCCTCGATCACCGCCGGAACCAGTGCGTCGAGGTCGGGCTGCGGGGCGGTGATCCACGTGGTGAACAGCGCCCGCAGGCCGTCGGCGTCGGACTGGCCGGACAGCAGGTTGACGAACGGGTCGAGGTCAGTGACCGCAAGCGCGCGCATCAACTCGGCGCTGCTCGCCGCGGGCCGGAATCCGGCGAGCGCCTCGAATTGCCCTAAGGCGACCAGTAATTCGGGTTTGTGGCTACCGTCGCGGTAGTTGCGGGTGGGCGCCATGACCGGGATGCCCAGCTTTTCCTCGCGGGCGAAACCCTCCACCGCCTGCTCGGCGCTCGGGTGCGCCTGCAGCGACAGCGGTTCGTCGGCCGCGAGCACCTTGACCAGGAACGGCAGGGTATCGCCGAAGCGGGCGCGAACAGCGGCTCCCAGCTGACCGTCCGGATCGTCTCGCAGAGTGTCGAGCAGCGACCGCTCGCCCTCGTTTGTCTGCAGCCACGCCGGATCGCCGGGGTGCGCCCCGAACCACAACTCCGCCTCGGGATGCGCTGCGGGACTTGGCCGTCCGGTGAAATCGGCAATCGCGGTTCGCGAACCCCATGCATAGGTCCGCACCGCTCCCCGTAGCAGGTGCACTCGCTTAACCTCGAACCAGTCGCAGGTAGGTAGCCGTCATTTCCAACCGTACGGCCAACATCGCCAGTTGTTGTTCCGGACGCCCTGGCGCGGGCGTCGCGGCCCCCACCGGCGCGTCCACCATTCCCAGTGTGTCCGGCACGTCCTCGGCGCCGATCACGTCGACGTCGTCGAGTCCGCTCACCCGCGCGAGCACGACCGGTCGCTCGGCGTCGGTGGCCAACACGAAGGTGCGGACCCGCCGCGACAGCGGGCCGTCGATCTGCTCGTCATGGAATATCGACTTTTCATGATCGGGCCCGGATTCGCCACCCATTCCGCCATGCAGCGCCACAAGCGCATCGGCCAATCCGACCGCCGCCACCGCCTCATGTGCGATCCGCAGCAGGACTGCCGCGCCGTGCCGGGCCAGCGCCAGCGTGGCGGCGCTGTCGCCCGCGAGCACCACGTCGCGCCCCGACATGCGTTCAGCCAGCGTCTTGGCGGGGTTGGTGAACAGCTCGCGTCCGGCGCTATTGCGGAAAGCCTCGGCGTCCAGTTCGTCGGCCAGCGCGGCGAGGTCCACTCGCTGGCCCGGATCCACCACGTGCATCACGGCCAGGCCGGCCGCCAGGTAGCGGGCCAGGCTGAAGTCGTCGCGGACCCACAGGCGGGGCGCCAGAGAAACGGACCGACCGGCGGTCGCATCGCGCAGCGGGCCGTCGTAGGGCGCGACGACGACGACACGCGCACCGCGGCGCACGCCGGTCGCGGCCGCCGAAACCAGGGCGGGATCGCCGGGGTCGTCGCCGGCGAGGATCAGCACATCGAGCGCGCCAATCCACGGCGGCACCTCGGACGCGACGACGATCGGTGCGGCCACTGAACTGCCCAGCGTCGCCGCCAGCATCGTCCCCGCGGTCTCGGCGTTACCGCGGCCGGCCACCCAGATGAC
>JAVRPG010000733.1:0-3655 GCA_032162325.1 Mycobacterium sp.
GGCGAACTCCGAAGCCAGGTCACGGAAGTGGCAGGCCTCCTTGGTACAGCCAGGAGTCATCGCCGCGGGATAGAAGAACAGCACGATCGGGCCGTTGGCGAGAAGCTCTGTGAGGCTTCGCACAGTGCCCTTTTGGTCGGGTAGTTCGAACTCGGCTACCTGGTCACCACGTTTCATGGGTGTCACGCTACGCCGGTCACCCGAGACCGGTCTGGGAGGATTGCTCCGTGCAATCGACCGCCAATCTCGCCATCACCACCTCGCGCGAGGACTTCCGGGCGCTGGCCGCCGGGCACCGTGTGGTGCCGGTGACCCGCAAGGTGCTCGCCGACAGTGAGACCCCGCTGTCGGCGTACCGCAAGCTGGCCGCCAACCGGCCCGGGACGTTCTTGCTGGAGTCGGCGGAGAACGGCCGGTGGTCGCGGTGGTCGTTCATCGGCGCGGGTGCTCCGTCCGCGCTGACGGTGCGTGATGGCGAGGCGGTGTGGCTGGGTGTCACGCCGCAGGACGCTCCGCGCGGCGGTGAGCCGCTGCAGGCGCTGCACGCGACGCTCGAGCTGCTGAAGACCGAACCGGTGACCGGCCTGCCGCCGCTCTCCAGTGGCTTGGTCGGGTTCTTCGCTTACGACATGGTGCGCCGGCTGGAGCGGCTGCCGTCGCTGGCGGTCGACGACCTCGGGCTGCCCGACATGCTGCTGCTGCTGGCCACCGACATCGCCGCCGTCGACCACCACGAGGGCACCATCACGCTGATCGCCAACGCGGTGAACTGGAACGGCACCGACGAGCGAGTCGACTGGGCGTACGACGACGCCGTCGCCCGGCTGGACGTGATGACCGCGGCGCTGAGCGAACACCTTCCGTCGACGGTCGCGACGTTCAGCCGTCCCGAGCCGCTGCATCGCGCGCAGCGCACGCTGGAGGAGTACGGGGCGATCGTCGAGAAGCTCGTCGGCGACATCGAGGCCGGCGAGGCCTTCCAGGTGGTGCCGTCGCAGCGGTTCGAGATGGACACCGACGCCGACCCGCTCGACGTGTACCGGATGCTGCGGGTGTCCAACCCGAGTCCGTACATGTACCTGCTGAATGTGCCCAACGATGCTGGCGGACTGGACTTTTCGATCGTCGGCTCAAGCCCCGAGGCGTTGGTGACGGTCACGGACGGCCGGGCGTCGACGCATCCGATCGCGGGCACCCGGTGGCGCGGGCAGACCGAGGAAGAGGACCTGCTGCTCGAGAAGGAGCTGGCCGAGGACGAGAAGGAGCGCGCCGAGCACCTGATGCTGGTCGACCTCGGGCGCAACGACCTGGGCCGGGTCTGTCAGCCGGGCACCGTACGCGTCCAGGACTACAGCCACATCGAGCGCTACAGCCACGTCATGCACCTGGTGTCGACGGTGACCGGGCTGCTCGCTCCCGGTGAGACGGCGCTGGACGCCGTCACCGCATGCTTCCCGGCAGGCACGCTGTCTGGTGCGCCGAAGGTGCGGGCGATGGAGCTGATCGAAGAGGTCGAGAAGACCCGCCGTGGCCTCTACGGCGGCGTGCTTGGCTACCTGGACTTCGCAGGCAACGCCGACTTCGCTATCGCCATCCGCACCGCGCTCATACGCAACGGCACGGCGTATGTGCAGGCCGGCGGGGGAGTCGTGGCCGACTCCAACGGCCCGTACGAGTACAACGAGGCGGCGAACAAGGCCAAGGCGGTCCTGAACGCGATCGCCGCGGCGGAAACGCTGACCGAGCCGTGATCCGTCTGGCCCAGCTTCTGCTGCTGCTGTCCGCGGCGGCGCTGTGGGGGGCGTCGCGAATGGTGTGGGTCGACGTGCAGTCGTTCGACGGGCTCGGCCAGCCCAAGACCACGGCATTGACCGGGGGCTCGTGGTCGACGGCGCTGGTACCGCTGGCGGCCATCCTGCTGGTTGCGGCCGTCGCTCCGATAGCGGTGCGCGGCTGGCGACTGGGATTGCTGGCATTGATCGTTGCCGGAGTCAGCGCCGTCATGGCCTATATGGCGATCAGCCTGTGGGTGATGCGCGACGTCGCCGTCCGCGCCGCTCATCTGGCCGAGGTGCAAGTGGCCGACCTGGTGGGCACACAGCGGCAATGCGGCGGCGCGATGCTGACGTTGGTGGCCGCGATCGGCGCGCTCGTCGGTGCGGTGCTGCTGATGCGATCGGTTGCGAAGCCGCGGCCGGAGGTCGACCGATACGAGCGCCGCAGATTGGCACCGTCGCCGAAGGACGGCGCCTCGACGTCTGAGCGGGCGATCTGGGACGCCCTTGACGAGGGGCGAGACCCGACCGATCCGGACAACAAGGGGCGGTGATCGATGGTGCAGTGGTGGCGGCTACCCTTCGATGAAGATCAACCGCGCTCACAGGAAGGACAGCGACGGGTATGAGTTCGGCGACCGTGCTCGACTCCATCATCGAGGGAGTCCGCGCCGACGTTGCCGCTCGTGAGGCCGTCGTTCCCCTCTCCGAGATCAAGCAGATGGCCAAGGACGCGCCACCGCCCCTGGACGTGATGGCCGCGCTGCGCGAACCGGGCATCGGGGTCATCGCGGAAGTGAAGCGGGCGAGCCCGTCACGTGGCGAGCTGGCGTCGATCTCCGATCCGGCCAAGCTGGCCCGAGCGTACGAAGACGGCGGAGCGCGCATCGTCAGCGTTCTTACCGAGCAGCGCCGGTTCAACGGCTCGCTCGAGGACCTGGACACGGTCCGCGCGGCAGTGTCAATTCCGGTGTTGCGCAAGGACTTCATCGTCCGGCCGTATCAGATTCACGAAGCCCGCGCGCACGGCGCCGACATGCTGCTGCTGATCGTCGCAGCGCTGGAGCAGTCGGCGCTGGTGTCGATGCTGGATCGCACCGAGTCGCTCGGGATGACGGCGCTCGTCGAGGTGCACACCGAAGAGGAGGCCGACCGCGCGCTGCAGGCCGGCGCGAAGGTCATCGGCGTCAACGCGCGCGACCTCAAGACGCTTGACGTCGATCGGGATTGCTTCGCGCGCATCGCGCCGGGGTTGCCAAGCAAAGTCATTCGCGTCGCGGAGTCGGGGATACGCGGCACCGCCGACCTGCTCGCCTACGCCGGGGCAGGCGCAGACGCGGTGCTGGTCGGCGAGGGGCTTGTCACCAGTGGCGATCCCCGTGGCGCCGTAGCCGATTTGGTCACCGCAGGCACGCATCCGTCGTGCCCGAAACCCGCACGCTGACAAGTGGCGGATCTCGCCGGCCCGGAGCTGCCGCGTTCGAGCGCGGCCGTGGCCGAGCCGACCGCCCATGATCCCGACGCGCGCGGCCATTTCGGTGTCTACGGAGGAAGATTCGTTCCCGAGGCGTTGATGGCCGTAATCGAGGAAGTCACCGCCGCGTATGAAAAGGCCCGCGGCGACCAGGCGTTCCTCGACGAACTGGACCGGCTGCAGCGGCACTACAGTGGTCGGCCGTCGCCCCTGTACGAGGCCGCGCGACTAAGCGACCACGCGGGTGGTGCGAGGATCTTCCTGAAGCGAGAAGACCTCAACCACACCGGATCTCACAAGATCAACAACGTGCTGGGTCAGGCGCTGTTGGCACGCCAGATGGGCAAGAAGCGGGTGATCGCCGAAACCGGTGCCGGACAGCACGGGGTGGCCACCGCGACCGCGT
>JAVRPG010000734.1:0-2555 GCA_032162325.1 Mycobacterium sp.
GGCTGGCCGATCTAGCCGCCGTGGTCGGCGTCGTCAGTCAGGACACCTATCTGCTGCACACCACGGTGCGCGAGAACCTGCGCTACGCCAAGTTCGACGCCACCGACGCCCAGATCGAGGACGCAGCCCGGGCCGCCCAGGTGCACGAGCTGATCGCCGGGCTCCCCGACGGCTACGACACCATGGTCGGATCTCGCGGGCACCGCTTCTCCGGAGGGGAGAAGCAGCGGATCGCCATCGCCCGCACGATCCTGCGCAACCCGCGCGTGCTTGTCCTGGACGAGGCCACCAGTGCCTTGGACACCGAGACCGAGCGGGCGGTCCAGCGGGCGTTCGACCTGCTTGCCAAAGGGCGTACCACCATCACCATCGCCCACCGGCTCTCGACGGTGCGCGACGCTGACCAACTCGTCGTGATCGACCAGGGGCGGGTCATCGAGTCGGGAACCCATGACAGCCTGGTCGATGGCAACGGCCGCTACGCCAGGCTGGCCACCTGACGGGTCAGCGCCCCCCGGGGTGGACTAGCGGGTGGCCTTGGCCAGGGCGGCGATGTCGGGTGGGCCGACTCGGCAGCAGCCGCCGACGATGCGGGCTCCGGCGGTTGTCCAGCCTTGGGCCAGCGCACTGCTGTCCGACGCTCCGCCGGTCCAGCGGCGGTTGGTCGCGTCCCAGGCCTCGCCGCTGTTCGGATACGCGACAGCCGGCTTCCCGGTCACCGCTAGCGCGATCTCGACAGCAGCCTGTACGTCGCCCGGCGCGCAGCAGTTGATGCCCACGGCAAGGATCGACGTACTCTGCGCGGCCACGGCGAAGGCATCCTCCAGGGACTGCCCGGCGCGAGTGCGGGTCCCGTCGATGGAGTAGGAAAGCCAGGCCGGGAAGTTCAGCTCGTCCAGCAGTTCGACCAGAACCTCTGCCTCGTCGACGTCCGGGATCGTCTCGACGGCGAGGAAGTCTGGCCCGGCGGCCAGTAACAGTTCGAGCCGTGGCAAGTGGATGTCGCGCAGGGCGGTAGCAGACACCTCGTAACGGCCGCGGTACTCCGAGCCGTCAGCCAGCACCGCGCCGTACGGGCCGACGGATGCCGCGACCCAGCGCTGCCGGCCATCGACAGCAAGCTCGTCGCGCACCTGCTGGGCGATGCTGACGCTGCTCGCGATCAGTCCCTCGGCCTCGTCGTGGGGCACGCCCGCGCGTTCGAATCCCGCGACACTCGCTTGATAGCTGGCCGTCGTTGCCACTGCGGCCCCTGCTTGGTAGTAAGCGCGATGAACGGCAGCGATCTCACCAGGTGCGTCCCTCAGCAGCCGGGCCGACCAGAGCGCATCGGACAGGTCGTGCCCGCGGTCCTCCAGAGCGTTCGACATTCCGCCGTCGAGGATGACCGGATGCGGGAGACTCAGCACGTGGGAAAGCATCCGCTCCCTATCTTGCGCCAAGTCGTCATCCTCCTGGCCGTCCCTGTCTGGCACCGAATCGAGGCTACCCGGGCACACGGACAAGGACTTGTCGACCGGACCGGAGTACTCAGTGGGATTGACGAATCAGTTCGGCGACTTCGTTGGCGCAGCCCCAGGAGACGGTGACACCAGCGCCGCCATGGCCGTAGCAGTGCACGACCAGGCGGTCGCCGGCGCGGATGCTCTCGCAACGGATCGCGGGACGGGCCGGGCGCAGACCCACGCGATGGCCGAGCACCTTCGCGTTGCGCAGCGCGGGAAGCATCGCCGTCGCACGATCAAGGATCTGGGTTGCGGTCGCGGGATCGACTCCCAGGTCCCAGATGTCCGGGTCGCTGGTTCCGCCGATGACCACGTCGTGCTCGCGCGGTACGACGTACAGGAGTTCGTTCGGGCCGCGATCGGCGATCAGCCATTCCGTGAGTCCGGGCTGCTCGACGGTCAGGACCTGGCCGCGAACCGGGGTCACCGTCGGGTCGCCCGCGGTGAGTCGCGCGCCGAGACCCGCGCAGTTGACCACCACGTCGGCCGCGTTCGGCAGAGCTGAGAGTGCTGCTCGACTGAGGGTGCCGCCGGCCGCCTCGAGCCGATTCACCAAGTACTGCAGGTAGACCGGCATCTCGATCACCGGGGTGGTGAAGGACCAACCGTCGCGGAACCCGACCGGCGGCGAGCTGACTCGCTGCAGGTCGGACAGCCCGTCAGACCACCACGGATCCGGCGCCGGCTCGGTCAGGAACTCCTGGCCGTGCCGCATCCGCACCGACGGCTCGCTCTCGGCCAGCTTCCGGAATTCCTCGTACGCCGTCCGCGACCAGGCGGCGACCCGGTCCCGCGGAGCCGACCGGTACGGGTACCAGATCGCGGCGGCAATAGCCGAGGTCGTCTCCAGCGGTAGGTCCCGCGCCAGCACGCCCACGTCGTACCCGGATTCGGCCAGCCGGACGGCGCAGCTGAGCCCGATCACGCCGGCACCCACCACGATCACACGCATGCCCGCATTGTGTCCCGGCCGGGTCACACCCGCCACCGAGGGCGGATGGCTGATCGCCGACAGTTCGAGGGGGCGACGACCTCAGCCTTGACGCCGCC
>JAVRPG010000735.1:0-3506 GCA_032162325.1 Mycobacterium sp.
GTCGATGTGGTCGGTGACGACCGACGCACGGCCGTCGCGGATGGCAGTGAACAGATCCCCGTTCGGAATCAGGCACATCCGCTGGTCCCACGGGTTGTACGACGGCGCGAAGTGGGTGTCGACGGCGTAGCCATCGGGCAGTTGCTTGACCGCGGCCTTGCGCAGCATCGACTTCATCACCTCGGGACGGCGGCGGCTCAGGATGAAGATCGCGATTGCCTGTAGTGCGTTCTTCCACCGCACGATCGCGTAGGCGAGCTTCTGCGGCAGCCACGCCCGCAGCCGATCGGCGATCGCGTCGCGGGCAGGGCGCGATGCGACGTAGGTCGGCGAGCGCTGCAGCATTGTCACGTGCGCGGCCGATTCGGCCAGCGTGGGCACGAGCGTCACCGCGGTGGCGCCGCTACCGATCACGACCACCCGCTTGCCGCGGTAGTCGAGATCCTCCGGCCAGTGCTGCGGGTGAATCACCGGCCCGTGGAGGCGTTCGTAGTCTTCAGCGCCAGGGAATTTCGGGCTGAAACCCTCGTCGTACCGGTAGTAGCCGGTGCAGACGTACAGAAACGAGCAACTGATCGTGACCAGTTCATCGGTATCGGTGCGATGCACCTCGACCGTCCAGCGCGCTTCGTCGCTGTCCCAATTGGCGTTCACCACGCGATGATTCAGCCGAATGAGCTGGTGCACGTCGAAGGCCTGGGCGGTGTCGTGGATGTAGCGCAGGATGCTCGGCCCGTCGGCGATCGCCTTGGGATCGGTCCACGGCCGGAACCGATAGCCGAGCGTGAACATGTCTGAGTCAGACCGGATGCCCGGGTAGCGGAACAGGTCCCAGGTGCCGCCGATGGCGTCGCGGCCTTCGAGCACGATCACCGACTTGTCCGGGCACTCCTGGCGCAGCTGGCAGGCGGCGCCGACGCCGGACAAGCCTGCCCCGACGATCAGAACGTCTGTTGTTTCTGCTCCTCGCGTGCGCGGGGTGTATTCGATCGGTTCACTCGCCATTGGGCTCCACCTCTCGTCAGGCGGCTGGTACGACCAAGTACCAACGTCGGTACCAGACGGTACCACTATTAGACGCGTGTGGAAAGGGGGGTTGTGTAGTTCGGTACCGAGGCGTACCGTAGCGCGGTACCTTGGAGTACCACCACGGAGGGTGACGACATGGCTGTGGCGACAACGGACCCGGTGCGACTGCCGCCCGCACCGCGGATACCAAAGCTCCTACAAGGCTTCGGCTTTGTCGCCGCCCGAGAGAAATCGGTGGCCGCGCTGGCCAAGCGATACGGGTCGGCGTTCACGCTGCGGCTGCCGATCTTCGGCGAGACCGTCGTGGTCAGCGACCCGGCCTTGATCAAGGATCTGTTCACCACCAACACCGACCTCATCGCCAGGGCCGGCGTGCTCGGTGAGATGTTCGGTCCCGGCTCGACATTCAGCCTCGACGGCACCGAGCACCGCGAACGCCGCAAGCTTCTCGTCCCGCCGTTCCACGGCAAGCGGATGGCCTCCTACGAAGCGATCGTCGAAGAAGAGGTGTTGCGCGAGACCGCGTCGTGGCCCGGAGGCAGGGAATTCGAAACCCTCGCGTCGATGATGCGCATCACCCTCAACGCGATCCTGCGGACGGTGTTCGGCGCCGAAGGTGCCGCGCTCGACGAACTGCGTGAGCTGCTGCCGCCGATGGTGCTGAACGCCTCGCGGCTGGCCGTGTTGCCTGCGATCGTGCGCCGGGACTTCGGCGCGTGGAGCCCGGGCGGGAAGCTGACGTCGTATCGCCAGCGCTACGACGAGATCATCGCGCGGATGATCTCCGACATCCGCAACGACCCGAAGTTCGAGGAACGCAACGACGTCCTCGCGTTGATGTTGCAGGCGCGCTATGAGGACGGGTCGCCGATCTCCGACGACCACGTTGCCGACGAACTGCTGACCTTGCTCGCCGCCGGCCATGAAACGACCGCGACGACGCTGGCGTGGACTGTCGAGCGGCTGCGCCGCCACCCACGGTTGCTCGCGCGGTTGACCGCCGAGGTCGACGCGGGAGGTTCCGAGCTGGTGCAGGCCACGATCTGGGAGGTGCAGCGCACCCGCCCGGTGATCAACGGCGCCGCCCGGATGGCGAAGACCCGGATCCAGTTGGGGGAGTGGGTCATTCCGGAGCGCCACGCCATACTGGCCAGCATCTCGCTGGCGCACGCCTCGGAGGACAGCTTTGCCGATGCCAAGGCGTTCAATCCCGACCGATTCGTCGGCAACCCGCCGGACAACTACGCGTGGATTCCCTACGGCGGCGGTGTCCGCCGCTGCATCGGTGCGGCCTTCGCCAACATGGAGATGACCGTCACGCTTCGCACATTGCTGCGCGAGTTCGAGTTCGGCACCACCTATGCCCCCGGTGAACGCCTGCACTCGCGTGGCGTCGCGACCGCACCCGCGCAGGGCGGTCGCGCCGTGGTGTATCGACGAACGACCAAGTCGGCCCAGACCGCAGGCCAAACGCAGCGAGCCTCGGCATGACCGCGGGCGAGGAGGTGCTCGTCGACGTCGGCCGCGGCATCGAATTGTGCTACGACCAGACCGGCGACCCAGCCGACCCACCAATCCTGCTGATCGCCGGTCTCGGGCAGCAATTGCACTCATGGCCGACCGATTTCGTCGCTGCCTTGGCGGGACGAGGCTTTCGAGTGACACGGTTCGACAACCGCGACGCAGGCCGGTCGACCCACATGAGCTATCCGCCGCCGAACCCGGTGGCGATGTTCCGGGGTGGCGACCGCGGCCGGCAGTACCACCTCGGCGACATGGCGCGCGACACAGTCGGACTGTTGGACGCGCTCGCCTACGCCGACGCCCATCTGGTCGGTATCTCGATGGGCGGGATGATCGCCCAGACCACCGCCGCGCACCACCCTGGCAGGGTTCGCACGTTGACGTCGATCATGTCGACCACCGGCGCGCCGCGCCTTGGGCGCCCGGCGTTGTCGACCTGGCGGCGGATGTTGACGTCGCGTCCTCCGCGGACGCGGGCAGAGGCGATGGACCGCGCCGCGAACATGTTCTCCCACATCGGGTCCCACGGTTTCCCGTTCGACGAGCAAGCGGTCCGCGAGTATGCCGGGGTCGCATGGGACCGGGATTCCAGCCCCGCAGGCATCGTTCGGCAGCTGACGGGCATCTTCGCCTCCGGGGACCGCAGCGCCGAACTTCGCCACATCGACGCCCCGACCCTGGTGATCCACGGCGACCATGACCGGATGGTGCATCCAACGGGTGGCGCGGCAACCGCGCGAGCGATCCCCGGTGCCCGGCTGGAGACCATCGTCGGGCTCGGCCACGATCTTCCGATCGGCGCGTGGGGCCGGATCATCGACCTGATCACCGACCACGCCGCATCCGTCGGTTTCGCGGTTCACCGCGCTGCCCCCGCCATCCACAACGAACTCGAGGAGCACGCATGAGATACCGAAGACGACGACGAGTGAGGATCGCAGCGAGGAACGAGC
>JAVRPG010000736.1:0-6473 GCA_032162325.1 Mycobacterium sp.
TCCGCATCGGTCCGGCGCCGGCCGCTGGGCCGGAGCGATCGGCTATGCGTCGGTCGCGGGCGCGTAAGCGTCCGAAGGACGCGCCTACACACGTGCGGTCGTGGCCGCTGCGCCCAATAGCAGCGCAACGCCGGGAAATTCGGACGCGGTTCTTCACCGGTACTCGCGCGGATTCACCGTCGATGCGGCGCAGTCCTTCGCATCTACGTTGCGCAAATCCTGGGTACGGGAACATCTGCCCGCACAAGAGGCCCAGAGTCTTGGAGCCCGCGCATTCGACGCGGTCAACCAGTGGCATCTCGGGCGCAAAGGGAAGCCCCGGTTCAAACCGGTCACTCGTGGATTGCACTCATTGGCGAGCAAGGACGGCGAGGGTGCGCTACGCCCAAAGGTCGACGCAGATGGCCGACTCGTTGGGCTGCAATGGGGCGCCGGGCTCGTCATCCCGATCGCCGCGCCCGCCCAGACTGGGCGGCGCGGCAAGGAACAGGAGGCTGAGCTGGCCGAGATCGAAGCCTTGATCGCCGCGGGCAAGGTGCTGTACACCCGGATCGTCCGCACAGTGATCAACGGCCGCGACACTTACCGGATGCAAATGGTCATGGACGGGCACCCGCCCTGCCGGCATCCGGTTGGGGATGGTCGGGTGTCGTTCGATCTGGGCCCGAGTGACATCGCGGTTGCTGTCGAACGCATTGACGGAACGTGGGTTGGGTGGGTGCAGCCGCTGGCCGGTCGGATCCGATTGGACACCGCCCGGCTGCGGCGGGAACAGCGCCATCTGGACCGGCAGCACCGCGCTGGTTCACCTGGCTGTTTCAACATGGACGGCACCCACAAACCCGGCCGCTGCGACTGGCAGGGCTCCCACGCTGCCGAACACACGAAGACGCGGGTGGCCGAGTTGCACCGCCGAATGGCAGGGCACCGCAAGACCCTGCACGGGGCACTGGCCAACCGATTGTTCGCCCACGGTGTCGATATCGCCTGCGAGAAACTGGATTACGTCTCGTGGCAGAAGAACTTCCCGCGCTCGGTGCGGGACCGGGCACCCGGGATGCTCGTGGAGACGATCCGCCGCAAGGCTGCAAGTGCCGGCGGGGATCGCCTGTATGAGTACAGCCCATTCACCACCGCCCTGTCCCAAACCTGCCTCTGCGGGAACCGTATGAAAAAGCCGCGCTCAGAGCGGGTCCACCGCTGCGGGTGCGGCATCAAAGAGGATCGCGACCTGTTCTCCGCCTACCTGGGACTGCACGTCCATAAGGACGCGGATGGTCTCGACCGGCTGGACCTGGAGGCAGCCAACACCGGCTGGCTCCACCGTCAGGACATTGACGGGTGCCGAGGCCCAGTCAGAAAATCATCACCCAACCGGCGAGGCCGCAGACATCCGCCGTCGCGGAGGTCAGTGGCGCGCCTCAAGGCGAGGCGTAAAGCCAGGGCCGCGAGGCGACAGAGCCGGTCGGCGCGAACTTCCACCACCCAGCGGCCTACGGCGTTGCCACATGAGCAACGAGACAGTCGTGCGGCAGGTGGAGTCCCGGTCATTTCATGATGGGGAAGACGTCAACAGCGTAAAGCAGGCTGCCGGCGGTGTCGCCACAGCTCGCGGCGCCTGCCACAATGTGCACGTGGCTGAGAACACAGGGCAGAAGAAGCAGTACGTCGACCCGGGCTGGCCCGAGGTCAACGGCGACGACGATCACGCGGTCAGCGAGCTGGCCACGGACCGCACCGGCGCGCTGTCGCCCTTCGGTGAGCTGGAGTTCCCGCAGCCGGCCGACGAGCTTCCATACATCCACCCGATCACGGTCGTAAACAAGTAGCGGTGACCGACCCCGCTGCGGCTGGATCGCCGGGCTCCGCCCGGCAGGCGCTTTCGCACCTCGACGAGTCGGGCGCGGCGCACATGGTCGACGTGACCGGCAAGGACGCCACCAAGCGCACGGCTGTCGCGGCAGGGACGCTGCACACGACACCCGAGGTCGTCGCCCTCATTGCCTCAGGCGGGCTGCCCAAGGGCGACGCCCTGGCGACGGCGCGGGTGGCAGGCATCCTGGCCGCCAAGCGCACAAGCGACCTCATCCCGCTGTGCCACCAGCTCGCCCTGACCGGAGTCGATGTCGACTTCGAGGCCGGCGACGAAAAAGTCGGCATCACCGCGACCGTGCGCAGCACCGACCGCACCGGCGTCGAGATGGAGGCGCTGACAGCGGTCAGCGTCGCCGCGCTGACGCTCTACGACATGATCAAGGCCGTCGACCCCGCCGCCCGCATCGACGACGTCAGGGTGCTGCGCAAAGAGGGCGGCAAGACCGGCGTATGGACTCGGTGATGACGCGGTCGGGCAGGGTGGTCATCGCGTCCACACGGGCGGCGGCGGGAATCTACGAGGACCGCTGCGGCCCGATCATCGTCGACTGGCTCAACCAGAATGGCATCACCTCTCCGGCACCCGTGGTGGTCGCGGACGGCTCCGGTGTGGTCAAGGCGCTGTTCGCCGCGATCGGCGAAAACGTCGATGTGATAATCACTTCCGGCGGCACCGGAATCTCGCCGACGGACCGCACCGCCGACGCTACCGCGGACATCGTCGACTATCAGATCCCCGGCCTTGCCGACGCGATCCGGCGCTCCGGCCTGCCGCACGTGCCAACGTCGGTGTTGTCGCGCGGCGTGTGCGGCGTCAGGGGCCGCACGCTTATCGTGAACCTTCCCGGCTCCACCGGGGGCGTCAAAGACGGCCTCGGCGTGCTCGACGACGTCCTCAAGCACGCGCTGGATCAGCTCGCAGGCAAGGACCACACGCGATGACCGCCGTCGTGCTGCGCGTCGAACTGACCGAGGAGCCGATCGAACTGACCGAGTACGAGGCGCTCGTGGCACACGAGTCGGCCGGAGCCGTCGTGGGATTCGCCGGCGTGGTTCGCGATCACGACGACGGCCGCACCGTCATCCGGCTGGAGTATTCCGCGCACCCCTCAGCCCAGCAGACTCTGGCCGACGTGGCCGCCGAGATCGCGGCCGACTGTCACGGTGTGCGGGCCATCGCGGTCGGCCACCGTATCGGCACGCTGCAGATCGGCGACGCCGCGCTGGTCGCTGCCGTCGCGGCCGACCATCGGGCAGCGGCATTCGAAACGTGCGCCCGACTGGTGGACACCGTCAAGGCCCGGCTACCGGTGTGGAAGCACCAGTTCTTCGCCGACGGCGCCGACGTGTGGGTGGGATCCGCCTGATCCGCTAGGCGGGCGGCAGGATCGGAGCCGGGCCCGGCGCGGGTGCCGGTGGCGGCGCGGCCGGATCGGCCGGGGGCGCCGGGGTGACCGGCACGTTCGGGCCAGGTGCCTGCTGCGGGTACGGCGTGTTCATCCCGCGTTGGGACAGCCCCATGATCAACGCTTCCTTACCGCTGATGTCATGGCTCTGCACCGCTTGCCACAAGTCCTTGAGGTAGCTGACGTTGGGGCTGTCGCCGGCCGTCGCGGCCGGATCCATTGTGGAGCCCGGCGGCAGGTTGTCCGGGCTTGTCAGGTGCGGGATGCCGTCCGGGAGGGCGGCCGCTGCTGCGGCGGGATCGGTCATCGCCTGGTTGGCGACGTCGAACGCCGGGCCGGGGATGTTGACCGCGTTGAGCGGGGCCAGCGGATCCGGCGCGGGTGCCGCGACGGCCCCCGGCGCGGGCGGCGCCGGGGGAGCCGGTGGGGCGGGCGGCGGCAGTGCGGGGTCGAGCGGCACCGGGGCGTGCAGCGCCCACACTTCCGGCTGATCGGCCGGAGGCGGTGCGACGTCCCAGTTGGCTGCGTCGACGACGACCGTGTCGGGGGCCGGCGGGGCGTCCGCGGGCGGCGGAGGCGGCAGCGGCGCGTCGAGTGCGGCGTCGACGATCGGTGCTTGCTCGGGCGGCGGAGGCGGAGGCAGCGGCGCATCCAGCGGAGCGGCAGGCGGCGCATCGGGCAGCGGGGCCGACATCGGGTCGAAGGGCGCGGGCGGCGGGGGAGCGAACGGATCGAACGGCGGCGGGGGCGGCAGTTCGCCGTTGACGGCGGGGGCGTCGAGGGCCTGTGGCTCCTCGATGACGTTGCGCGGCGTCGAACGGGACAGCGGACCACCGCACACCGGCCAGGCACCCTTGCCCTGGGAGCCGAGCACACGCTCGGCGACGGCGATCTGCTCGTCCTTGGTGGCCATGTTGGCCGCTGGCGCGTATTGGCCTCCGCCATGCGATGCCCAGGTCCCCGAAGAGAACTGCAGCCCGCCGTGATAGCCGTTGCCTGTGTTGATGGCCCAGTTGCCGCCGGACTCGCAGCGTGCGACCTGGTCCCATTCGCCGTCGGTGGCTGCGCCAGCTTGCCCGGCGAGGGCGAGGCTTCCGCTTCCAATGACTGCGCCGGTGAAGGCGATCTTCGCGACATTTACTGCCGATGCAGTGGGCTTGCGGTGCCGTCCACTCATAGGTGCGCTAGGTCCTCTCTTCTGCGCCCGCGAGGTCAGCTGTCGGGTTCGGGCTGGAGAGGTCGCCCGGCCTGCACCGCCGAAACGGCGCAAGCTTCACCCCAAGGAACCGCATGCGGCTCCTGGTCCTATCGATTCGGTGGACCGGTGGGTCCCCCGCCTCCATCCAAATTGTTTGTCGTTGTCCGTACATCAACGGATGGAGCTCGGCGCAGTTGATGCACGGCGGGCCAATCGATTACGTGTCGAGGGGCTTGGGAGATGAACCTAACGGGTCTCGTTGGTCACGTCACCTTATGACGAGCTCGGCGATTCGCCCACCGGCAAATCCTAAAAATGCTCTAAATCGCCAGGACGCCAATACGTTTCCGCAGGTGCAATCGGGGAGGTAACGATCCGTGGCCAGCTTGTGACTGTTTCGTTATGTGACGTAAATCACGATCATCCGCCGGCAAATGGGGGAAGAACATCGACTGTCTGAGCGTCGCCCAGCGTCATCCCCAAGTCCCGCACCGCAATTCCGTCGCAGAGATATGAGCATCGGCTCAGGACTTTCGCCAGTTCGGGGTCCCGCTCACCGAGGCTGTGCAGCAGCGCGGCGACGGTGGTGCCCGGCGCGACGCCGATGATCTCGTCGTCGAACCCCGCCGCCGCGCGAGCGGCCGCGAAGTAGCGGACGGTCACCTTCACCGCCACGTCAGCCGCCGATCGCGCTCATCGGGCGGTCCGGCTGCACGAAGTCCGGGTCGTTGATGCCGTGTCCCGCCGCCTTGGCCCACATCGCGGCCCGCCACGCGGCTTCGAGCACACCGTCGTCGGCCCCTGCGCGCATCAGCGTGCGCAGGTCGGTCTCCTGACGAGCGAACAGGCAATTGCGGACCTGACCGTCCGCAGTGAGCCGGGTGCGGTCACAGGCCGAGCAGAACGCGTGTGAGACCGAGGCGATGATGCCGACCTTGCCGCGACCACCGTCGACCTCCCACAGCTGGGCAGGCGCCGAACCGCGCGGCGTCGCGTCGGGTCGTAAATCGAAGTGACGACGCAGGGCGGCCAGCACGTCGTCGGCGGCGATCGCCTCGCCGCGCTTCCACTCGTGACCGGCGTCGAGCGGCATCTGTTCGATGATGCGCAGCTGGTATCCGTGGTCGAGGCAGAAGCGCAGCAGGGCGACCGCGTCGTCCAGCCCGGTGACCGGATCCAGCACCGCGTTCACCTTCACCGGACTCAGCCCGGCCGCCTTCGCGGCTTCGAGTCCGGCCAGCACGTCGTGCAGCCGGTCGCGGCGGGTGATGTGGGCGAAGCGTGCGGCGTCGACGGTGTCGAGTGAGACGTTGATCCGGTCCAGTCCGGCCCGCTTGAGCTTGGCGGCGCGCTTATCTAGCCCAATGCCGTTGGTGGTCAACGTGATTTCGGGGCGGGGCCTTAATGCTGCGGTCGCCGCGACGACGTCCTCGAGGTGCTTGGCCACCAACGGCTCGCCGCCGGTGAACCGGACGCTGGTGACGCCGAGCCTGGTGACCGCGATGCGCAGCAGCCGGCTCAGCTCGTCGGGGCGCAACAACTGCTCGCCGGGCAGCCAGTCCAGCCCTTCGGCGGGCATGCAGTATGTGCAGCGCAGGTTGCACCGATCGGTCAGCGACACCCGCAGATCGGTGGCGATCCGGCCGAAGGTGTCGACGAGCGGGCCACTGGTCGGTGCCGGCACGGCCGGTCCCAGCGACGGCACGCCCAGATCGATGACGGTCATGCGGCCGCTCGCGAATTAGTGGAGAGCGAGCGCGCCTCATCTATGGGAACGATCTCCTTGCCGAGCGGCATCAGCGACACCGGGATGAGCTTGAGGTTGGCCAGCGCCAGCGGGATGCCGATGATCGTGATGGCCATCGCAACCGCGCTGACAACATGGCCGATTGCCAGCCAGATGCCGAACAGGATCACCCAGATGACATTGCCGATCAGCGCGCCTGGCCGCGGTCCTGGCTTCTCGACGATGGTTCGGCCGAACGGCCACAGCG
>JAVRPG010000737.1:0-3279 GCA_032162325.1 Mycobacterium sp.
GGCGTTGATCATGAGTGAGCGGATGGCCACGGACTGCGGACTGCGGCCGCGAGCCCGCTTTCACGCGTTTTCGGTCAGCGGGGACGATCCGTTGTACATGCTGACCGCACCCATCCCGGCCACCCAACGGGTGCTGCGTCGCGGTGGGCTGACGCTGGAGGACGTCGACGTCTACGAGGTCAACGAGGCTTTTGCCTGTGTGCCGCTGGCGTGGGCGCACGAGCTGGGCGCCGACCCAGCCAAGCTCAACCCGCGGGGCGGGGCCATCGCGTTGGGCCACGCCCTGGGCTCGTCAGGAACCCGGTTGCTGGCAACGCTGGTGAATCATTTGGAGGCTACCGGCGGACGGTACGGCCTGCAGACGATGTGTGAGGGTGGTGGCATGGCCAACGCCACGATCATCGAACGGCTCTGAGATGGCCGTCACCGACGTAGTAGTGATTACCGGTGGCGCCGGAGGAATGGGTTTGGCGTGCGCACGGGCATTGGCGGATCGGGCGCACCTGCTGCTGGTCGACGTTGGTGAGGAGCAGCTCGAAGCTGCCCGCGCCGCGCTGGGGCCCCTCGGGGCGAGCGTGGAGACCCTGCGCTGCGATGTGACCTCGGCCGCCGACACCACCGCGGTGGCCGAGCGGGTGCGGGCCTTGGGACGGTTCCGGTGCCTCGTACACACCGCGGGCGTCTCCCCCGAAATGGCCGACGCCCGAACGGTGTTGGAGGTGGACCTGGTGGGCAGCGTCCGGATCACCGATGCGTTGTTCCCGTTGGTTGAGCCGGGCAGCTCGGCGATCTTGATCGGATCGATCGCCGGCTACAGCGAGGTGCAGCCCGCTGTGGAGAAGCTGCTCGACGATCCGCTGGCTGACGGGTTGGTCGCCGCCGTCGAACAGACCCTGGGCCAGCCGCTGGACAGTGCGATGGCCTACGTGCTGGCTAAGCGCGGCGTGATACGGCTGGTCGAACGGCTTGCCGCGCCGTGGGGCGCCAAGGGCGGACGCACTGTTGCGATTTCGCCTGGTCTGATCGACACCCCGATGGGCAGGCTGGAGCTCGAACGTCAGTCCATCGTGCCAGTCATGGTCGAGGTGACACCGGTGAAACGACCCGATCAGCCGCTGCCAGGCCGGCCTGAGGACATCGCGGCCACCGTGGCCTTCCTCGAGTCCGACGCCGCAGCGTTCATCTCGGGATGCGACATCCGCGTCGACGGTGGTCTAATCGGTGCCGGAAAGCAAATGCTCGGCGGGCAGTGATGCCGAGGCTGCGTCCAGAAGAACTTGACCCCGAAATCCGCCACGCCATCGAGGATCTGCCGGACTTCATCTTCACGGCCGACACCGTGCCGGTGATGCGCCAGAATGCGGTGTTTTCGCCGGTGCCGGCACCAGACATCGAACGCGTTGAACTCACCACGCAACCAGGCACCGAGGTGAATCTGTCTGTGCTGCGCCCGCACAACGCCGTCGGCGACCTCCCGGTGCTGTATTGGATGCACGGCGGCGGGATGGTGATCGGCAACCGCCACATGGATGACGCGCGCCTCAACGAGTGGTGCCGTTCGCTGTCGTGCGCCTGCGTCAGCGTCGAGTACCGGCTGGCACCCGAAGCGGTTTATCCCGCGCCGCTGGACGATTGCGACGCCGGCCTGGGTTACCTGTTCGATCACGCGGACGAGCTTCGCATCGATCCCGGGCGGATCGGGGTCGCTGGGCGCAGCGCCGGTGGGGCGCTGGCTGCTGCTCTGGCACTGCGGTGGCGCGGCGGCGAAAAGCGTTCGGTGGCCTTTCAATACCTGGAATACCCGATGCTTGACGACCGCGGCCAAACACCGTCGAGCCGGGTCGATGGGCTGCCGGTGTGGAGCCGCGAGTCCAACGAATTCGGCTGGCGCAGCTACCTCGGGCCGGCCTACGGAACCGACAACGTGCCAGCCGACGCGGCGCCGGCGAGGGCTGCCGAACTCGCTGGTCTGCCACCGACATTCGTCAGCGTCGGGACTGCGGACTGCCTTCGCGACGAAGCGATCGACTACGCCGCACGCTTGTGCCGGGCCGGCGTGTCAACCGAGCTGCACGTGTATGCCGGCGCGGTGCACGGCTTCGACATGTTCACCGACTGTGCGGTCGCCAAATGTGCTGCGCGCGACAGTGTCGACTGGCTAGCCCGGCAGGTCAGCTGACCGCTTCGCCTCATCCGGCGGCTCGCAGCAGTTTTGCGGTCAGTGGGTTGAGTTCGACCGGCTCGTCTTCGCCGACGAGAACCGTCCCGCCGAGGGTGACCATGTGGTCCGGGTGATGTCCAAATTCATCTGCAACTGATGTCGGAATTCACCTGTCTAACCAGGGCCGCAACGTCGTCGGGATCTGGGGCGCCGACGCCGGCCACGCGCACCGTGCGCACCGCGGGCCGAGGCGTGTCGATGAATCGGCGGACCTCGCCGCGGAACTGTTCGATCTCGGGGTCGTGATCCAAGTTCATGGGCGCCTCAGCCGTCTCGCCGCAGCAGCATCGCTCCCCCGGGTGTGCCGCCGCCGGTGGTGACGACCGCGACGCGCGCGTCGGTCACCTGCCGACCGGTGGCCTCTCCGCGCAATTGCGCGATGGCCTCGGCCAGGAAGCCGAAGCCATGGGTGCGTCCGGCGGAGAGCTGGCCGCCGTGTGTGTTTAGCGGCAGCGCGCCGTCGAGCGCGATCGTCGTCCCGCCATCAAGGAAGTCGGCCGCCTCCCCGACACCGCAGAACCCGAGTGCCTCCAGCCAGGAAACTGCGTTGAACGTGAAACCGTCGTATAGCTCGGCGACGTCGACGTCGTCGGGCCGCAGGTCGGTACGGGTCCACAAGTGCGCCGCCGGTCCGAACACCTGCGGTTCGTGGGTGAGAGTGTCCTGGTCCCAGGAGATCCGGTCGGCTATCTGGGTGCCCACGGCCTCAACGAGCACCGGCGCTCTGGGCCGGTCGGCAGCGGTGTCGATGGAGGACACGATGACCGCGATGGCCCCGTCGCAGGGCACGTCACAGTCGTAGAGGCCGAACGGCGAGCTGATCATCCGCGCGCCGAGATAGTCGTCGAGGGTTAGCGGAGTGCGGTAGATCGCATCCGGGTTGCGCGCGGCGTTGGCCCGCGCGGTCAGCGCAATGGGAGCCAATGTCGATGCCCGGTCACCGCCGTAGCGCCAGAAGTAGTGCGAGGCATTCACGCCAATCCAGTTGGCAGCCGACATGGCGCCAAACGGCGATCGCCACTCGAACATGCCCGACGCCCGGCCGCCGCCGGTACGCA
>JAVRPG010000738.1:0-4092 GCA_032162325.1 Mycobacterium sp.
CCTGCGGCGCAGTCCGGTTTGCACTGTCCTCGTCGATCGCAATGAGCGGTACGCGGAGCTTGAAGGCGCGATGTTTCAAGGCCATGCGACGGTGCTCGAGAATGCCGAGCAAGAAGACGCCGACCCCCATCTCGAAGAGGTGCGCTGGTTCATGGGAACGAAATATTCTGGGGGACATGGGGAAACGCCGAGCATCGAGCGTGTCCGGTATCCGCAGACGGCAGGCGGACGGTCGGCGCGATGGGTCGCCTTTGAGCCCAGCCGGTTGATCACGTGGGACAACCACAAGTTGCCCAAGCGTTAGCGCGATGTCGAACCCGAACCCGCTGCCACAGTTGCCGGGTACGCTCCCTTCGTTGATCAGAAAGGGCGATTGATGCGCGAGGACACCGCCCCCGGCGTTACTGGGATTCACCACATCTCCCTAACCGTCAGCGACATCGAGGCCAGCGCCGCCTGGTATCAGCGGCTCCTGGGCGCCGATCGGTTACCGATGAAATTCGACCACTATGAACGGGAAGAAACGGGCTACGGTGTGTTGCTCGTCGACCAGCGTTCGGGGCTGGTAATTGGGCTGCACACGAACACCGGCAATGACGGAGATCCGTTCAATGAGGCCCGTGGCGGACTGGACCATGTGGGATTCAACGTGGCCACGCGAGAGGACCTGGAGGCCTGGGCAGCCTGGCTCGCCGAGCTTGGGATCGAACATTCCGGCATCAGGGACGGGGACGAACCGTTCGCCTTCGCGACGCTTGTGATTCCGCGACCCTGACAACATCCAGCTCGAGCTCTTCGCCGTGTGCTGACCGCGCCCAACTCGGTGGACCTTCACAGCGAGAATTCAGTAGTTCCAAGGCTATGGCGCGAACCGTGGGGAGTATGTCGTTCGCGTCGCGATGCTTGGCTGCGCTGTCAATTGCGCTCGGCGGCGCGGTGGCGCTTTGTGCGCCGGCGACCGCCGAACCCGTGGACACCGGAGAATCGGCTCAATCGGTGATCGACGGGCTGAAGGCCGAGGGCTACACCGTCGACATCAACTGGCTGACGGGTTACAACACCGAACCGTTGTCGGTGTGCACGGTGGAGAATGTCAATACCCCCGGCGATTCCGTTCCCGGTCCTGGGCAGTTCGTGACCGTGTACGTCGATGTCTCCTGCCCGAATCATCCAGACGACTGAGACCCACCGCTTTCGGCGAACGCCGGTGCCACAAACCGTTGCAGCACCAGGTGTTCGGCATATGGATCGGCGTCCGGCCAGAACAGCAGCGACAGCACCAGGCGGACGATCCATTGCGCCGCACGTGCGTCGTCGACGGCGAGCCCGCTGAGCTCGGTGGCGAGCTCCGCCACCGCCGGAGATGCGGTCAGCCACGTCCATCCACTCCCGCCCCGCGCCGAATCCAGGAACAGTTGGCCCGCCGGATCGGATCGGATCTCGGCGACAGCCACCTCGATCGCGGTCAGCACCCGTTCTGGACCCGTGCGCCCCTCGACACTGGCACGCACGGTCTGGATGATGCGGGCGGCCGTGCGCGCGAGCACTGCGTCGCGAATGTCTTTCTTGCCGCCGACGTAGCGGTAGATCGTGGCTCTCGAACAGTGAGTCCGTGCCGCCAATGCGTCGACACTGAACGCATCCAATCCATCGCGGACGATCAGCTCGGTGGCCATCGCGTAGATGCGCTCGGTTGCAATCGCACGCCGACCGCCGTCAAAGACCCAGTCGTCGCGTGCCATGCATCCACTCCCGAGGGTGAAACAGTGATCGAATTTATCTTATCGGTGAGACAGAATCAGCAGTTTTCTCAGCGGCCGACGCAGGTCGGCTCCCTGGCGTGAGACACGACGATCGGCTCGGAGCCCGCCGCGCTTATCGACTCTCGCCGACCCCATTGACCGCCCTCGTTCATGCTGGTCACCTGGACAGGTGAAGGTTCTTCAAGATCCGCTCGAGTTCTTCGGTATCGACGCGTTGCAAGACCCGTATCCGCTCTACGACCGCCTCCGCGCCGACGCGTCGGTCCATCGCATCGGCGACTCCGGGTTCTACCTGGTGTGCGACTGGGCGGCGATCAACGACGCCATCAACCGTCCCGAGGACTTCTCGTCGAACCTGACCGCGACGATGACGTTCACGGCGCAGGGCACTGTCGTCCCGTTCGAGATGGATGGGCTCGGTGGACCCACTCAGGTCCTCGCCACCGCGGACGACCCAGCGCATGCGGTGCACCGCAAGATGTTGGTGCACCAACTGGCGGCCAAGCGGATTCGTGCGATGGAGTCGTTCATCGCCGACACCTTCGACCGGCTTTGGACGGACAACCCCCGTGGTGGACGCATCGAGTGGATGGGTGCACTCGCCAACAGACTGCCGATGATGGTCGTCGCGCGGCTGATCGGCGTGCCGGCGACAGACGTCGACCAATTGGTGCGGTGGGCGTTCGCAAGCACCCAACTGCTCGACGGGTTGGTCGATGAGGAGCAGCTCGCAGCGTCGGGCGTCGCGGCGGCGGAACTGGGCAACTACATCCACGGCCACCTGCAGCGGGCCGCAGCCGACCCGCAGGACGACTTGCTCGGTGCCCTTGCAAACGCCTGCGACACAGGCGAATTCGGCCCTGCCGCGGCGCAAATGATGATGATCATTCTCTTCGCTGCCGGCGGCGAATCGACCGGCTCGCTGCTCGGTAACTCGATGGGGATCCTGGCGACGCGTCCCGAACTTCAACGCCAGGTGCGTGAGAATCCCGGCCTGCTCGCACCTTTCGTCGAGGAGGCGCTGCGGTATGAACCGCCGTTCCGCGGCCACTATCGTCACGTCGTCGCCGACACCACTTTGGGCGGCACGGACCTGCCCGCCGGTTCACGCTTGCTGCTGTTGTGGGGGGCGGCGAACCGGGATCCGGCCCAGTTCGACGCACCGCACGAGTTCCGGCTCGATCGACCGGGCGGCAAGGGGCACATCACCTTTGGCAAAGGGGCGCACTTCTGCGTCGGCGCCGCGCTTGCGCGCTTGGAGGCTCAGCTCGTTCTGCGCGCGGTGCTCGACCGCACATCCAGAATCGATGCGGTCGATATCGGGCCGTGGCTGCCGAGCGTTCTCGTTCGTCGCCGCGAATATCTGGACCTGGCGGTGAAATGACTGACTATGGCTGCGGATAGGGCGCAAAGCGATTGTTGAAGCCGGACTTTCGCCGTGCGATCTGGTCCAGCCGGTCCTGCTTAGGCCAAGGGCGAGTCCTTCCGCCGGGGCCCGCGAAACTGCGGTCAGATCGCGATTTTACGAATCTTCGCGATCTCTCAGCAGTCTCGCGGTCCAAGCGAGCTCTTAGGCCAACGGGCCTGTGACCGATTCGGCGGCCGCCACCAACGCGCCGGAGGCGGCCAAGGCGACGACGGCATCGATTTCCGGTGACAGGTACCGGTCGGTGCCCGGTCCGGGAACGCATTCCCGGATCGCGGCGATGACGGCGGCGGTGGCCGGCGAGGCTGCCAGCGGGGCACGCATCTCGATACCGCGCGCGGCGGTGTGCACCTCGACCGCCAGCACCCGGGTCAGTCCGTCGATGGCCCTGCGCAGCTTTCGCGCCGCCGACCACCCCATGGAGACGTGGTCTTCCTGCATCGCCGACGACGGGATCGAGTCGACACTGGCCGGGTTGGCGAGCCGCTTGAGTTCGGACACGATCGCTGCCTGCGTGTACTGGGCGATCATGTGCCCGCTGTCCACACCGGGGTCGTCGGCAAGGAACGGGTTGAGGCCGTGGCTGCGGGCGACATCGAGGAACCGGTCGGTGCGCCGCTCGCTGATGCTCGCCAGATCGGCGACAACGATGGCGAGGAAGTCCAGGACGTAGCCGACCGGGGCGCCGTGGAAGTTGCCGTTGGATTCGACGCGTCCGTCGAGCGTGACGACGGGATTGTCCACAGCACTGGCCAATTCGCGGCCTGCGACGGTGCGGGCATGCTCAACGGTGTCGCGCGCGGCACCCGCGACCTGGGGTGCACAGCGCAGCGAGTAGGCGTCCTGGACCAGCGAGCAGTCCGGGCCGCTGTGGCTGGCCACGATCGGCGATTCGGCGAGCAC